>JAUWMO010000158.1 GCA_030613125.1 Bacteroidota bacterium
CCAGCATTCAATAATTAATTAACATTCAGAACTTTAAATAAAGCTTTAAACAAATGAACCCCTCATCCTTAAGTTGGTTAAATTTAGAGGTACAAGAACAAAAGGGCATGTATAAAGATATAATGCTTCTAAGGATGAGGGCTCACCGAACACCATTAAAAATTAATTAACTTGTGAGGTAACAGGTACCAGAGGATTTAGCTATCAGCATTCAACAATTAATTAACATTCAGAACTTTACATAAAACTTACTACATATGAAAAAGATTATCAAACGAATAGTGAAACCAATGAATAGAATTAAACTCATCTTAATTGGAATAATGATCGTACAAGCGGTATTTTCTCAGCGGTATGAAGATATTCCATATATACAGGATCTTGCACAAAAATTTGAGTTAAGCAGCCAAAGCTCAGGAAATGAATTACTCCAGGTGAGAAGCGACAGGAATAAAATCATCAATGTATTATCTGCAAAAGGTCTATTGCAACCCTGGGAGAACAATCTTGTAAAAGATCAACTCTATCCTTTTATGGCTGATCTTAAAATAATAGCCTTTGAAGTCTATCAGAATCAGTTTTTTTATCTTACCGAAAAGGTAGTTTTTAGCAATTCATGGGCAGGAAAGATTTATGTAGAACATAGCATGCCTAACAGTTCTCAATTCTGTATTGGTGCTGACTTATCAATAATGATCGCTCAAAAGGGGGAATTAGCTTTTTTTAAAAATGGACGGAAAATCTGGGATAAAAACTTAAAAAACTTTGATCCGGTTGAACTCCTGTATGATAAAGGCAAATCACGGTTTCTCATTCTGTCAAAAAATTCCATTTACATTTTTGATCTAATAAATCAAAAATTGGGGAAAAAACATGAGGGTGAAAATCTAACTGCACTGGCCCTTTCAAAGAGTAAAAATCAAATTGTGGTTGGGACCTTAGATGGAATTTATTATTTGGATGGGAATTCATTTGAAATATCATCTCCTCTGGATAAAAAGCTGCCTGATAGCAAAATCTCCTGTATTCGTGAAATCAATGGTAAACTCTGGTTTGGTTCATCACGTGGAGCCTTTGTCCTACGCGATGATGGTAAATTTGATTACTATGCATCAAAACGCTGGTTGGTTGATGATAAAGTTATAGATATTTCTGCAGGACCGGAAAACAGTGTACTGGTGCTAAGTGAAACAGGATTAAGTAAAATTATATTTACTGAAATGACTCTGGCTGAAAAAGCTGAATATTTCCAGGAAGTTCAAAGATTAAGGCATATTCGGTTTGGGTTTTCATCTGAAACAACTTTAGCTACACCTGGTGACCTTTCTACGGCGATCCTTCACGATACTGACAATGACGGACTTTGGACATCAATGTATCTGGCAGGAGAGTTGTTCCGTTATAGTGCCACGAAATCAGACGATGCTCTTCAAAATGCTTATGAAGCATTTGAAGCCATGGAAAGGCTGACTGAAATAAGTGGCATAAAGGGATTTCCAGCAAGAACCTATGAAATTGACAGCTATCAGTCAAGTGATACTGATCCTGATATGCCAGAAGATCAAAAAATTTGGCGACTTACTGAAGACAAACGATGGAGATGGAAATCTACTACAAGTAGTGATGAATCATGCGGGCACTTTTTTGTTTATGCACTGTTTGCAGAATTAGTGCCTGATAAAGAATGGAAAGATCGGGCTATTCATCAAATTAAAATTGAAATGGATCATATTATTGAAAATGACTGGTACCTGGTCACATGGAATGGAGAAATAACTCAATGGGGAAGATGGAATCCTGACTATGTTAACAGCTTTCCAATTACAGTAGGTGACCGCCGCCTGAATTCAACCTTAATAATTGCTTTCCTTCAAACCGCGTATCACTTTACCGGAGAGGAAATTTACAAGGAAAAAGCATTTGAACTTATGAAGGACCATGGTTATGATGAAAACGCCAGCCACCCTGCAACGGTAATTGGAAAAGTTGAAGGACAATTATTAAGTAATACCTGGAATCATTCCGATGATGAAATGTATTTCCTGACTGTTCCTGCTTTTGTAAAATATGCATTTGACGATGAATTAAAAACGAAATTTTTTGAAGCATCAAAAAGCCATTGGGAAATTGAACGATCTGAAAAGAATCCGTTATGGAATTTTATTTATGCCCTTATAGGAGGAGAAGATTTTGACCTGGAAGAATCAGTCTGGTGGCTCAAAGAATTCCCCATGGATCTCATATCATGGAATGTAAATAATAGTCACAGGCAGGATTTAACCAGAGTTGAGCCAAACTTCAGAAGACAGGAATATACCGAAGTGCTGCCAAAGGATGAACGCCCAATGCACTTACATAACAATGCATACAGAAACAATGGCGGTAGCGACGGCAGAAGGGAATACCCGCCATATATATATCTTTTGCCTTATTGGTTAGGGCGATATGTTGAGGCCATTGTACCAGCAAACTAATAGATGATGGTTTAGTTATTTTAAAAAACAGTTTAGCAGGAAATTAAGAAAAAATCAATTATCAGAAAAGCATGATAAAAGTATTAACCAGGCATTTGATTTTTTCAATTGTAATTGTATCGCTAACTGAGTGCAATTGTGCCGATATAAAAAACAATCTACAAGTTATTCCAATGACCGAAAAGCAGATAACGTTTTCACCAAAAACCCATGCCCTTGATAATAATGACAATTTCTCTCCTGACGGACGGTTCTTATGCTATGACACTCGTGGAACAATTTATAATGAGAACCTGGCGAATTCAAAATCAATTGAGAAAGTAGAAATTTCAACAGGATTAGAAACTGTTTTATGGAATCCTCCATCAGTCACAGGAGAAGAAGCTGCTCCCGGAGTTGCCGCTGTCTCATTTCACCCCTGTGAAAACAAGGTTATATTCATTCATGGACCTTTTATTGAAGAAGTACAAGAACGTGGATACTACAGTATCCGCAACCGGACAGGAATAGAAGTGGATGGTCAGGGAAATAAAACATCCGTTAAACTTGATATGCGTGATGTAAAAAATAAAAAAACAACTCCCGGAGCGCATCGCGGAGGTACGCATCGTCATGAATACACCAGAAAAGGAAACCGCATTGGGTTTACATACGATGATTACCTTGTACAGGAGTATGATCGTACCATAGGTTTTATGCAACCAGATAAGAATACACCATCAGGCTATACTCACTACTTTTCGGTCATTTTAAAACCCGCGAAAAATGGGGAATCCAAACCCGGAGAAATTGAAAAAGCTTATGGTGATTCATGGGTTGATGCTGAAGGAAGTATGCGTGCTTTCATAGGAAAAGTGAGGGCTCTTAATGGCAAAGATTACGAAAATGATCTATTTGTTGCTGACATTCCAACTGACATTGATATTACTACATCCTGGTCAGGTACACAAGATAAATACCCTGAACCACCTAAGGGCATTACCATAAGGCGATTGACAACCGGAATGAAAATTAGTGGTATTATCAGAGGTTCCTTTAAGGGAGAAAAGATTGTTTTCATTGCGGAGGATAATCAAGGCGTAAATCAAATCTTTGTGATAAACTCAGATGGATCTGGAAAACCGGCTTCGCAAATTACAAATCACAAAAATAATGTAGAAGCTGTTCGATGGCATAATTCTGATAACTGGATTTTCTATATAAGTAAAGAAGAAAGAAAAAAAGCGGCGAAAGAATAAAGGTATTTAGTACACAAATTTATGCTTCGCCGCAACGTAAAGGAATTTAAATGAAATACTAAAACTTAAATAGTAATGAAATAACTGAAAATATAAAATTATGGAATCAACCGGATTAAAAAAGATTGTTTTATATGTATTTGTTACCCTTACTGCTTTTCTTTTCTTTGGCGGTAAATATGACCAAAACTCTTCTGCAGAATTTCCTTTTCATGAAAATCTTCAAATTTCTGAAGGAATTAAAGAAAAACCAAAGACTCAATCGTCTAAAGTTGTAACTAATAACGAAAATTATGCAGAAATTATAAACACTAAGGTTATTTGTAAACAGCCGGGCAAATACATTGGCTGGCCCAGTATTACACAAACCCGGTCGGGGGAACTGTTAGTCGTCTTTTCCGGTAACCGCGATGCTCATGTATGCCCGTTTGGAATTACTCAAATGATTCGCAGTACTGATAATGGTGAGACCTGGAGTGATCCCGAAACAATAAACAATACTCCACTTGATGACCGCGATGCAGGAATCCTTGAAACAAAAAACAGAACCTTATTGGTAAACTGGTTTACCTCTCTGGCTTTTAATACAAAAAAACATTATGAAAGGAACCCATCATGGAAGCGCCACGCAGATAAATTAGGAGACGAGACAAAAAAATACTGGATAGGAAACTGGACCAGGCGGTCCTTAAACGGTGGGCAATCCTGGGAAGAACCTGTAAAACAACTTGTTTCTGCACCACATGGACCAATTGAACTTTCCGATGGCCGATTGCTATATGTTGGTACTGCCTGGGTTAATGATAAGAAAGTTATCGGCGTGGAACAATCGACGGACGATGGACAATCATGGCAACTAATTTCCACGGTTCCAATTAACACCCAAGACCAGATAGTTGTATCCCATGAACCCCATGTAGTTGAACTTATTAATGGCAAACTTGTGGTTATGATTCGGTACCAACCATCTGACCGCGAGCAGTCATTTCTCAGGCAATCTGAAAGCTACGATGGAGGTAAAAGCTGGACCACAAGCAAAAAAACAAGTATATGGGGTTATCCACCTCATCTTATTCAATTAAAAAACGGGTGGCTTTTAGTTTCTTATGGAGTTCGTCGAAAACCTTTTGGAGAAAAGGCCTGTATTAGTAAGGATGGTGGTGAAACATGGGAAACAGACAAAGAAATAATGATAAATTTTGCTATAAATTCTGACCTGGGCTATCCGGCATCTGTTCAGCTTGATGATGGTTCAATTTTAACAGTTTATTATCAGATTGATAAAAAGGGTGAAAAAACCAGCGTGATGAGTACTCACTGGCGGTTAAAGGAAGATATGTTTTAATCAGGCGATGGTTATTAGATCTCAATCTGGATTGCTTTGAGATCTGAATAAATAATCGTAATTTTTAACAATAATTAATCCTATTATGAAATTTTCCAAATTGCTGCTCATACTTGTATTTTTTGCTCTACCCGATACATATGCCGGGATAAAAGACAAGCCCTTTATCCAGGAGTATCATCAGGCGTACAGGCTGGGTTCTACGGCTGAAAGAAACGATGTTCGTACCATTATTGTTGATCAATCCGGACAGGTTTGGGCAGGAACAAAAGCCGGACTGTTCGTTTTGGACCGGATTACGGGAGAATGGGAAGGAGTTCTTGATACAGCAGATCAGGGGCCAATAAACGATTTGTTTATCGATTCAAAAGGTATGGTTTGGATAGCTGCCTGGAATGGACTTTACAGAGCAGATGGTGTTCAGGCAGAGAAAATTGAAATAACTGACAGCCCGGTCGGAGTAATAAATGAAATTGCAGGTAGGATAATTGCAATTGGGCCGGAAGGAATATGGAATTCAAACGGTAAATCCTGGGTAGAAAAAAAAATGCCTTTTGCCCGTGCAGTTCGTAGTCTGATCAGTGATAGGAATGGTGGTTATTATCTTGGAACTGGAAAAGGTTTGTATCATCAAACGGCAAACAGAACTTTTTTATTCCAGAATGAAGAGGAATTATTAAGTGATAATATTTATGGGCTCGATTTCTCTGAAGACGGTGAGTTATGGATTGGTGGGCTTGGTGGAATTACAGTATATAAAAATGGTATACGGATAAGAAGCTATACTCCAAAAGAAGGTTTACCCAATATCTGGGTACGATGCATTCAAAAAGCGCCCGATGGCTTAATGTGGATCGGAACAGATCTGGGAGTTACAAAATATGACGGTAGTACCTGGTCTTTAAGACATAGCCGTCGCTGGTTGTTAAGTGATAAGGTGCGTGATATTGCATTTGATCAAAACGGTACTGCCTGGATTGCCACTTCCAATGGCGTTAGTGCAATTAAAAAAAAGCAAATAACCCTTGAACAAAAAGCAAATTATTATTATAATATTATGACCCGGAGACATATTCGGGAGCCCTATTTGGTTGAGAAATGCAAGTTTAAAACACCTGGTGATACAACAAGCTGGAGACCAATGGATGACGATAATGACGGACAATATACGAGCATGTATCTTGTAATGGAGTCATATCGTTATGCAGTTACATTGGATCCGGAAGCTAAAGTGAATGCGGCAAAAGCCTTCAACGCACTTAAATTTCTACAAACTGTAACTGAAACTGAGGGATTTGTTGCCAGAACAGTTATACCCTCTACATGGAGCAGAATGGCAGATCCGAATGAGGTAATCTCTGATCGGGAATGGGCAGAAAAAATTGTTAGGGAACCACGAGAGAGAAAAGTAGAGGATCATTGGCTTTTATCAAAGGATGGGAAATGGCTCTGGAAAAGAGGAACAAGTAGTGATGAAATTACCGGTCATATGTATGGTTATCTTTTTTACTATGATCTTGTTGCAAAAAAAGAAGAACGGAAACGTGTAGAGGAGCATATATTATGTATAGTTGATTATATTATTGACAATGGTTATGTGTTGGTTGATATTGACGGAATGCATACTGAATGGGGAGTTTGGGCACCTGAATTTCTAAATAATGATCCTGATTGGGCAAGCGAAAAGGGAATTAACTCAGTTGAGGTTTTATCATACCTTAAGCTGGCATATCATGTAAGTGGTAATGAGCATTACCAGAATGAATATTACAAATTATTGAATGAACATCATTATAAAAGTAATATTGTTCATGCGAAAACCACCCTGCCTTCATGGCGGACATACATTGATGATGAACTTCTTGCACTGGCCTATCCCGCGCTGATTCTCTATGAAGATGACCCTGACCTGCAGGATCTGTATCACAGAAGCCTGGATAACTGGTATGATGCTCTTAAAAATGATAATAATCCGTATTTCTATTTCATCTACAATGCACTTGCTGCTAACAAATTGAATCTGGAAAAATCCATATGGTTATTGCAGGATAATCCGCTCGACCTGATTCGTTGGCGAATAGATAATAGTAAGCGGGAAGATTTGTCTTTAACACGCTCCCCAATACTGGAAGACATTCAAACCAGCCGGCTTGTTCCACCAAGTGAACGGGGAATTATGCGTTGGGATAAAAATCCCTGGGCGGCTGTTCAGGGTGATGGAGGATATACGGAAAGCGATGGGGTTTATTGGCTGTTAGCATACTGGATGGGGCGTTATCACGGATTTATTGAATAGAGTATCTTTACTATGAATCTTGAAAAAGAGAAAAACAAAAGATAATATGAATTTAAAGAAAAAAATAAATTCCGGTAAAAGAATATACGGTACCGCAATTGTTTCACCATCAACAAAGTGGATTGAGGTTGTTAAGCAGGCAAATCTTGATTTCGTGTTTATAGATACAGAGCATATGCCTTTGGGAAGAGAGACGCTTTCAAATATGTGTACTATATATTCGGCTATTGGAATTCCACCCATGGTTCGAATACCATCTTCTGATCCCTACATTGCTTGCACCACACTTGATGGAGGAACATCAACTATTCTTGCACCCTATGTTGAAACTGTGGATCAAGTTAAGGACCTGGTTGGAGCTGTAAAATATCGTCCATT
>JAUWMO010000077.1 GCA_030613125.1 Bacteroidota bacterium
AGTGATACCTGGGGGAAAGTAGCCTTACAAATTATATCAGCAACATTGTATTCCTCATATGTCTTTCTAAAATAATTCGTGGTTTTAAAAATTGAGTTAATAAAATTAAAATTGTTTTGGTTTATTTCACAATATGAGAAAGGATATAATGTAGAAAGCTGTATCCTTCCTACTAAGGCTTCAGAAAGCTCGGGGAGTGTTAAAATATTTGAAGATCCGGTTAATAGAAATAGACCAGTGATTTTCTTGTCCTCAAACCTGGATTGGTCAATATGTAGTTTTAAATGACGGAACAGTTCAGGTACCAACTGAACCTCGTCAATAACTACAGGTTTATTGAAACTTTTTAAAAAACCACCGGGATTAGATTTGGCGAAAGAAAGAGTCGAAATATCATCAAATGTTACATAATCAGCATTTATTGTCTCATCCGCAATTTTCTTTGCAAGAGTACTTTTTCCAGACTGTCTTGGGCCATTGATAAATACTGCGGGCATTGTTGAAAGCCCTTTCAAAATTACATCAGTAATATTTCTTTGAATATATATCATGTTGCAAATATAACAAATACTGTTATAAAATACAACAGCAGCTGTTATATTTACAAAACATTTAATTTGGAATTAGTTTTTTTTCCTCAGGTAGATCTATATTTCTGAAACAGAATCTATATTCAAAAAAAATTTATTCTTTGGATTTTAACTTATCCTTTGAGATTATCTCCCACTCAACCCCATCCTTTTTATCTTTAATCTCAATGCCCAAGTCAGTCAGGGTTTTTCGAATGTGGTCAGAAGTCTCGAAATCCTTTTCCTGTTTTGCCTTCTGCCGGATATTTAAAAGAATGTTTACCAATTCGGTTGTTAATCCTTCTTGTAATGTTTTTTGCTTTTCTTTTTTTAATCCTAGAATATCCAACACAAAAACTCGGTATATCTGTTTCAGGCGGTTAAGGTCATTTGAACTAATGGCTCCTTTTCCGTCTACCAGGGAATTACTTATTTTAAGTCCATCAAAAAGATGAGAGATAAGAACCGGTGAATTGAGATCATCATTTATGGACTGATAACAATTTGCCTCCAGTTTATCTATATCAACCGTTGACTTGTTATTTGGTGTTATCTTCTCAATACTATCGATTCCTCTGAAAAGCCGTTCCAAACCTTTTTCAGCCGATTGAAGAGCTTCATTTGAAAAATCCAGAGTACTTCTGTAATGAGCCTGAAGCATAAAGAACCTAATGGTCATAGGACTAAATGGTTTCTCAATCAAAGGATGGGATCCGGAGAAAAATTCATCTAATGTTACTGCATTACCCAGGGATTTACCCATTTTCTGACCTTTGATGGTGATCATATTATTATGCATCCAATACTTAACTGAGGACTTTCCATTGGCGGCAGTTGATTGAGCTATTTCACACTCATGATGCGGAAAAAGCAGATCCATTCCTCCACCATGAATATCAAACTCTTCTCCAAGGTATTTGGTACTCATAGTAGAACATTCAAGATGCCATCCGGGAAAACCCTCACTCCATTTCGAAGGCCAGCGCATAAGATGTTCGGAAGTAGCTTTTTTCCAGAGTGCAAAATCATAAGAGTTTTTCTTTTCATCCTGGCCTTCAAGTTCCCTGGTGCTACTTATAAGGTCTTCAATAATTCTCCCTGACAAAACCCCGTATTTATACTTTTCATTATACTTTTTTACATCAAAATATACTGAACCATTAACTTCATATGCAAATCCACTATTTAAGATTTTGTCAACAAATTGTTGCTGTTCAATTATATGTCCTGATGCCAAAGGTTCAATACTGGGATCCAGAACATTCAATTGCCTCATATTCTGATGGTAGCTGTTAGAATAGTACTGTACCAGCTCCATTGGCTCCAATTTTTCCAGGCGTGCCTTTTTCAGTATTTTATCTTCCCCTTCATCTGCATCACTTTCAAGATGACCTACATCAGTAATATTGCGGACGTATCTGACCTTGTATTCTAAGTGTTTTAAATACCTGTATAATAAATCAAAAGTAATGGCTGCACGCGCATGTCCTAAATGGGCATCTCCGTAAACAGTCGGGCCACATACATACAATCCAACATGAGGCGGATTAAGGGGTATAAATTTTTCTTTCTTTTTAGTAATTGTATTGTAAATGTATAAAGGGATTTTCATTGTATAAAAAATGTGTTTACCTAAGATCAAATGGCCAGTAAAATTAGTAATAAATATATAACCCTAACCACAGATAAACAGTAAATCCTTACTGAAAGAATGTACCAAAGACATCTTGTTGGGGTCTTTGGTAACATCAAGCTTAAAACTTTATGTACCTGTTTCAAATTGTTACAGGTTGTCTCAATCGCTAGGGTTTATGGGATACATATTACGGTTTCCTGCTGTAAAAAAAAATAGGGGGGGCGGTAAACGTTTGGTTTTATATGATTTTTGTAGTAACTTATATTGACCAATGATTCTTTTCAAAATTAATGGAGTAGTAAAATTGATGTTTTCAGGGGAATAAGTATTAAGTAAATAAAAAATGATTAACCATGAAAGTAAACACATTATTAATTCTATTGATTATCTTATTTGCCTATTCATGTAAAAAGGAATATATTGAACCTTTAAACGACATTAGTGCATGTGGGAAAGAAGATCCGTTAAATCAACTGACATGGTTGAACTCAAAAGTTCGTAACGGTAAAGATCCTTCAAATACAGATTTTATTGAACATGTGTGGATCAAGGAGTATAAAGGAGAGGACATAATAATCATAGAGTTTGGGCTGACATCTACAGTATATGATCCATTTAACTGTTCTGGTGTTGGTGTCAAAATTCACGATATAAATTTTTATAATACATTATCAGATAATGATTTAGTTTACAGATATAACTATAATGACTTATGAAACTACTGGTTCAAATTTCAAAAACAAAGTGAATTAAAATTTAAAAGTCAAACCGTGATTGAAATATTGAGATATCATAAAAAAAATGTACATATTTTTTGTATTTATTAAGGATTAAATTACTTTTGCTGACTCTTATTCAAATATTCTTCCCGAAAAAGAGTGTTTGATTTATTAAGAAGAGGGGAGAGACTAGGCTCTGAGAACCTCTAGCAACCTTTTCCGGCAGAAATCGGAAAAAAGGTGCTAAAACCTAATCCTGACCCGATTACATTCGGCAGCAGGAGATGATAACTTAAATACTGGTATCATGAAAAATTTATTTATTACAACATGGGATCTTGTCTTTAAACCGACAAACAAAACTCAGTTTACCATGCCGTTCATGCCTATGTGCATGTATTAAACTTCAAACATAATTTGTTTGAAGGTTTACTCTGCCTATTGACTGGTAATAACCAGACTCAAATCTTTTTGTTTGTAATCCAATATTATAGTTTTAAAGATAGATATGTCAAAAATTGTAGTAAAATTCGGTGGCTCTAATCTTAAATCTAAAAATGATTTAGGAAAAATCCTTAATGTAATTGAGCAATATAAACAGCAAGTAATTATTGTAGTTTCAGCGTTTTACGGTATTACTGATTTTCTTGCTTCCAGAATTAACCAATGTCTTGAAGAGAGGTTTGATGTCAATGAAATTATAAATGATTTGAGAAAAAAGAATGAAAAAATAATTCTTGAAAATTTTGAAGATATTTATTTGATCAGAAAGACTATTAATCAGGTTGATGAAGTAATTGTTGAGCTTGAGAAATTTTTCTTAGGTATTCATTATATTAAAGAAATTCCGGAATTTCTTGAAGACCAGATCCTTTCCAGTGGGGAAAAAATCAGTTCAATTATTCTTCATTCACTGCTTGAATCAAAAGGAATCAGATCGGAACTAATATTTCCTGAAGAACTTCCTCTTATTACGGATGGGGAATTCAGGAATGCCACAGTTGATTTTAAAGCCAGTGAAAAAAAGGTGAGGGAAAAGTTATCCGGAAGTCACACATATGTAATTCCCGGATTTTATGGTGTTTCACCTTCTGGTAAGATAACACTCCTTGGCAGAGGCGGCAGTGATTATTCTGCGGCCTCTATTGCTAAGTGTGTTCAGGCAGATTTTCTGGATATATGGAAAGATGTTGACGGGTTTATGACAGGTGACCCAAAATTGGTGGAAAATCCGGTTCGACTTGATAAGATCACTTATACTGAAGCAGCAGAACTGGCTTATTTTGGAGCAAAGATCCTGCATCCAAGAACAGTGGAACCTCTTATGGAAGCACATATCCCAATCAGGTTATTTAATATTAATGGTATACTTGACAATACTCAGCCGGTTTCATATGTAAACTCTGAAGAAGTGGTAATGGATGGGGTTGTGAAAAGTGTTACATATAGCGATGAGTTTTGTATTATCAAGCTAAGGGGTCCTGGTGTTGGAATTAAACCGGGCATCCTGGCTAAAGTAACCGGAGGTTTGGGTAAAGAAAAGATAAACATTAGTTCAGTAATCACTTCACAAATTGCCATAAATATTTTATTACACAACAAGGACAGGAGTAGAGCTTTATCTGTGATTAAAAACATTGAACTGCCAGCAGTAAATGAAATCATTACACTTGATGATATTTCACTTATTGCAGTAGTAGGTCAGGGGATGCTTGATAATCATGGTGTTGCAGCCAGGATCTTTTCTGCAATTGCCAGGCAGAAGATCAATATTAAGATAAGTAGCTCCGGTGCTTCACAGGGTGTTAGCTACCTGGTAGTGGACAGGGAAAACAGAACATTGGCTGTAAGGGAAATTCATAATGAATTTTTCAGTAATTAGCATCTTATCCTGGTTTAATAAAGAAAATTTGAAAAACAGATTAAATTTTTAGAAACAACCATGACTATTAATAAAATGAATTTCGAAACATTGCAAATACATGCAGGCCATTCACCCGATAGTGATACCCATTCACGGGCAGTGCCTCTTTATCAGACATCTTCCTACACGTTTGATAACTCCAATCATGCTGCAAATCTTTTTGCACTGAAAGAGTTTGGAAATATTTATACCAGGATCATGAATCCGACTACCGAGGTTTTTGAAACCAGGATAGCAGCCCTGGAAGGAGGAGTTGGTAGCCTTGCAGTTTCTTCCGGGCATGCAGCCCAATTCATAACTATTAGCACCTTGCTTACTCAGGGAGATAACCTTGTTTCATCTCCCTATTTATATGGGGGTACATTTAATCAGTTCAAAGTAACCTTCAAAGGAATTGGTATTGAATCAAGGTTTACTGAAAATTTAAACCCGGCTTCATTTGAGAATTTGATAGATAATAATACTAAAATTATTTACCTTGAAACTGTTGGTAATCCGGGTTTCAATATCCCCGATTTTGATGCCATTGCCAAACTTGCTGAAAAGTACCAGATACCGCTGGTAGTGGATAATACCTTTGGTGCGGCAGGTTATATCTTCAAACCCTTTGAACATGGTGCTAACATTGTTGTTGAGTCAGCCACAAAGTGGATTGGAGGACATGGAACCAGTATTGGTGGAGTGATAACCGATGCCGGTACCTTTTCGTGGAACAATGGAAAATTCCCTCAGTTTACAGAACCATCAGAGGGTTATCATGGACTGAAATTCTGGGACACTTTTGGTGAGGATTCATCCTTCGGTAATATTGCCTTTATAGTAAAGGCAAGGGTCGAAGGTCTCCGGGATTATGGCCCTTCAATAAGTCCCTTCAACTCATTCCTTTTACTTCAGGGACTGGAAACTCTCTCGTTGAGGATGGACCGTCATATTGAAAACACTAAAGCTCTGGCCAAATGGTTACAGGACCATCCAAAAGTTGAAAATGCTAATTATCCCGGACTTGAAAATAATCCATCATATGATCTTGCAAAAAAATATTTCTCAAAAGGACCCGGAGCGGTATTATCTTTTACAGTGAAAGGAGGAAAAGAAAAAGCTATCAGATTGGTAGACGAACTGAAAATGGTAAGTCATCTGGCCAATATTGGAGATGCCAAAACACTTATTATCCAACCAGCAGCTACAACACACCAGCAACTTTCTGATGCGGAGCAAAAGGCTGCCGGAGTATTACCCTCAATGTTAAGGGTGTCAGTTGGTTTAGAGCATATAGATGATATTATTGATGATTTCAGGCAGGCTCTCGCGAAGATCTGATTTTAGAAAATTAATTTACTAATAATACATATTATTATTGAATGGCATTCAATACATTGAAATATCCCTTTGAATTTCAGCTGGAACTTGGAGATAAGCTTCCGGAACTTGAATTGGCCTATCATACCTGGGGCCGGTTGAATGAAAATAAAGACAATGTTATATGGATATGCCATGCATTAACGGCAAATTCCAATGCTGAGGAATGGTGGTCCGGAATGATTGGAAAAGGGAATTTATTTGATCCTGATGAATACTTAATTGTTTGTGTGAATATTCTTGGGTCATGCTATGGAACTACCGGACCTCTCTCAATAAACCCAATTACGGGGAAACCCTATTTCAGGTCATTTCCAAAGATAACTTTTCGTGATATCGTAAATTCTTTTGAGATCATAAGAAAATATCTCGGAATAAGTAAGATACATACTATTACAGGAGGTTCAATTGGAGGAGCGCAGTCAGTTGAATATAGCATTATGTACCCTGATAAGATCGAAAATTTGGTTTTTATTGCCTCGAGTGTTGCGTATTCTCCATGGGGAATTGCATTTAACGAATCTCAAAGGTTGGCCATTGAAGCGGATCCAAGCTTTTTTAAAAATAATAATGAAGGTGGTAAAAAAGGATTACGGGCAGCAAGATCCATTGCTTTAATAAGCTACCGGAATGACAGAATCTATAACCAAACACAATCAGAAGGGAATGATCAAATAACTGAAAGCTTCAGGGCAAGTTCTTACCAGGATTATCAGGGTGATAAACTGGTAAAGAGGTTCAATGCATATTCCTATTACACATTACTTAATCTTTCTGATACTCACAACGTGGGAAGATCACGTGAAGGCAAAGAAAAAGCACTGAAAAAAATTAAAGCAAAAATCCTCGCCATTGGAATTTCGAGCGATCTTTTATTTCCGGTCTATGAACAGAAATTCCTTACTAACAATGTGTGTGACTCTGTTTATAAAGAGATTGATTCTATATATGGACACGATGGTTTTCTTATTGAAACTGAAAAATTAACTGAGATAATCAGAAAATTGTATTGAAAAAATAAATCAATGAATAAAAATTTAAAACTGGGGCTTTTTGGTTACGGCTGCGTTGGTCAGGGTCTTCATGATGTTTTGAATTCAAGTAAAGGATTCAGAGCCGATATATCACGTATTTGTGTAAAAGACAAATCAAAAAAGAGACGGCTGCCAATGAGGCATTTTACCTTTGAGAAAGACGATATTCTGAATGACCCTGATATCAACCTGATTGTTGAACTGATTGATGATGCTGAGGAAGCTTTTTCCATAGTAACAACTGCAATGAAAAAAGGAAAAAATGTTGTAACTGCCAATAAGAAAATGGTTGCAGAACATTTAAAGGAGTTGGTGCTGTTGCAGGAGGAAACAAAAACCTCATTCTTGTATGAAGCTTCCACCTGTGGAAGCATCCCTATTATCAGGAATCTTGAAGAATATTATGATAATGAATTATTGTATTCTGTCCGGGGTATTTTTAATGGTTCTTCAAATTTTATTCTTTCGAAAATGTATAATGAAGGGAAAAGTTATAAAAATGCATTGAGCGAGGCGCAAGCACTAGGGTATGCTGAAACTGATCCGCGTCTTGATGTTGAAGGGATCGATGCAAAATACAAACTGATTATTATTACCCTTCATGCATACGGCTTATTTATTGAACCCTCAGAGGTCTTTAATTACGGGATCTCTAACATTTCAGAACATGATATCAGATATGCTAAGGAAAAAGGATATAAAATCAAATTAGTTCCTTACGTAGGAAAATTAAATGAAACAACCATAACCTTCTATGTTCTACCCCGGTTTATTTCTTCAGAGAAGAACCTGTATAATGTAGATTATGAGTATAATGGTGTAATTGCTGAGGCTGCTTTTTCTGATAAACAATTTTTCTATGGCAAGGGAGCAGGCGGGCATCCATCAGGCTCTGCTGTGTTATCAGATATTTCAGCCTGCACATACAACTACAAGTATGAATACAAGAAAAAAAACCAAAATACTGTAAAATACCATTCAACTAACATTCCAATAGAGATATATTTGAGGTATCACAATAAATCCGATCTGGAAAAATTTCGATTTCAATCTGTGTCTGAGAATTATTACAGAAAGGACTTTAATTACGTTATTGGTGTTATCAATTTGAATAATTTGATTGATATACAGAAGGAATTGAAAAAAATGAACATATTTATAGTCAATACAGGCAGAAAATTTAATTAGTGTTTGTCCAGAAAGTCCGCTATCTGCGTTATGCTTGCCCTCAAAATGGTCATTTACAGTAGTAAACTCACATTTTTCGGGCTGCGCATCCCGATAGCTATCGGGATTGATAGCAAACTTTCTGAACTAAACACTGACTTTATAGACAGACTCTAATTAGAAGACCTGTAATCTGACAGGTTTTAAAAGCCCGTTAGTACATAAGGTCTTATAAAAATAAATATGAATCAAAAAGGTGATATAAATAAAATAATTAAAGAAAGAGTTTTAGTCCTCGATGGGGCGATGGGTACTATGATCCAGGAATACAAACTGACTGAAGAAGAATTCCGGGGTCAAAGGTTCAGGGATTTTTCTTTCGATCTGAAAGGGAATAATGACTTGCTTTCTTTAACACAACCTCAGATAATTTTTGAGATTCACAGGAAGTACCTTAAAGCCGGGGCCGATATAATTGAAACCAATACTTTTAATGCGAACCGGATCTCAATGGCTGATTACCACTTAGAGGATATGGTTTATGAAATGAATAAAGCTGCGGCAATTCTTGCCAGGAAAGCTGTTAATGAGTATAATCTTTCTGAACATGAAACCCCCAGATTTGTTGCCGGTTCTGTTGGGCCAACCAATAAAACGGCATCCATGTCACCCCGTGTGGAAGATCCGGGATACAGGGAGGTTAATTTTGATGATTTAAGATTAGCTTACCATGAACAAGCGGAGGGATTGATTGATGGTGAGATTGATCTGTTTTTAGTTGAAACGGTTTTTGACACCCTGAATGCAAAGGCAGCTCTCTATGGTATTCGTGAGATAATGGAAGAAAAAAATATTTTTTTGCCGGTAATGGTTTCCGGTACTATTACTGATGCAAGTGGCAGGACCCTTTCAGGGCAAACACTGGAAGCTTTTTTAAACTCAGTTTCTGATCTGGATATTTTTAGTATTGGCCTTAATTGTGCTCTGGGAGCAAGGGAGTTACGTCCTTTTGTTGAGGAAATCTCAAATAAATCCTCTTTACCAATTAGTATTTATCCAAATGCAGGATTTCCAAATCAGTTTGGGGAATATGAGGAAACCCCAAAAGAAATGGGCCTTTATATGAAAGAGTTTTTAGACAAAGGATTTATAAATATAATAGGAGGTTGTTGTGGAACAACTCCTGAACATATTAAGGAGTTTAAAAAGTTAGCATTAAAGGCAAAACCAAGAATAATCCCGCGGAGAGAAACAAAGTTAAAATTAAGCGGCCTCGAATCATTTATGAGTTTTCCGGGAAGTAATTTCATAAATATTGGAGAAAGAACAAATGTATCAGGATCAGAAAAATTTGCAGGTTTAATAAGGAAAGGTAAATACGATGAAGCTCTCACTATTGCAAAACAACAGATTGAAAATGGGGCACAGATTATTGATGTGAATATGGATGAACCAATGCTTGACTCCGCAAAAGCTATGACAAATTTCCTTACACTTCTTGCTTCAGATCCTGATATTGCTAAAGTTGCTGTTATGATAGATTCATCAAAATGGGAGGTGATAGAAGCAGGTTTGAAATGTCTTCAGGGAAAAGGGATTGTTAATTCTATATCACTAAAAGAAGGTGATGAAATTTTCATGAACCAGGCTATTAAGATTAAGAAGTATGGTGCGGCTGTTGTGGTAATGGCTTTTGATGAGAAAGGACAAGCTACTTCATTCGAGCGTAAAATTGAAATTTGTAACCGATCATATAAGATACTTACGGAAGAAGTCAATTTTCCACCTGAGGATATTATTTTTGATCCCAACATCCTTACCATTGCTACAGGGCTTGAAGAACATAATGATTATGCTGTGAATTTCCTGAAAGCAACAAAATGGATAAAAGAAAATTTACCACATGTACATGTAAGTGGAGGAATATCAAACTTGTCATTTTCATTTCGTGGGAACAATACTATCAGGGAGGCAATGCATTCAGTCTTCCTTTATTATGCAATAAAGGCTGGTCTTGATATGGGTATTGTTAATGCGGGTATGCTGACAGTATATGATGAAATACCTGAAGACCTTCTTGTCAGAGTTGAGGATGTGATCCTGAACCGCAGGGAAGATGCTACAGAAAACCTGGTCGCATTTGCTCAGGAAACCTCTTCCCCGGAGAAGATGGATAAAAAGATAGAGGATTGGCGTAATAAACCTCTTGAAGAAAGAATTATTCATTCTTTGGTAAAAGGAAACTTTGAGTACATTGAAGCTGATATGAAAGAAGCTTTATCTGCATATTCACAAGCCCTCGAAATAGTTGAAAAGCCCTTGATGAAAGGTATGGATATGGTTGGTGATTTGTTTGGTTCCGGGAAAATGTTTCTGCCCCAGGTAATTAAAAGTGCCAGGGTAATGAAGAAAGCAGTTGCTTATTTAAGTCCGCAAATTGAAAGGGAAAAAAGTGTGAGTGCTGAAATACAGACTGCCGGGAAAATACTCCTTGCAACTGTAAAGGGAGATGTTCATGATATCGGGAAAAACATTGTTGGTTTGATTTTAGGATGTAACAATTATGAAGTGATTGACCTTGGTGTAATGGTCTCTGCAGAGACGATCATTAAAGTTGCAGAAAAAGAACAAGTGAACATTATTGGTCTGAGTGGATTAATAACACCTTCACTTGAAGAAATGATACATGTAGCAAAAGAATTAGATCGGGAAAATATTAATATACCCTTACTAATTGGAGGCGCTACAACTTCCGTTTTACATACTGCAGTAAAAATTAGTCCGAATTATTCTGAAGGAGTTGTACATGTAAAAGATGCTTCAAGAAGTGTGCAGGTTGTAGGTCACCTGCTTTCAGAATCCCGGAAAAAGAAATTTCTGGATGAGACAAACTTAAAATATAGGGAACTAAAAAAATTGAACAGCGGGATAAAAAGGTCGTTTGTATCTATTGAAGAGGCCCGGAAAAAAAGTCCTCAAATTGATTGGGGAAAATATATTCCTGTCTCACCTGAATTTCTGGGAGCAAAAGTAATTAAACTAACAGATCTGTCAGAAATAATAGAATATATTGACTGGACATTTTTCTTTCATGTTTGGGAGTTAAAGGGAAAATTTCCTGATATTTTAGAACGGCAGGCGAAAGGCGATGAAGCAAGAAAACTGTATGAGGAGGCCCAGGAATTACTTGATCGGATTATAAGGGAAAAGAAACTTGTTGCTGAGGCTGTTGTTGGGATATTTCCTGCAAATTCTGCCG
>JAUWMO010000226.1 GCA_030613125.1 Bacteroidota bacterium
AAGTTCTGAATAGTCAATATATATGGTTGCATCTCCGCTTTTTGCATCTACCTTCAGAACCTGTTGGTGTTTTTCAATTGTTTTGTTTTCAAGGTAATACTTATCATCCAACCAGCCACGTAACCTTGGTAAAGATTTATACAATGATAAACGTTTCCGTACAAATACCTGTTTGTACGTCAAATTTTTCTTTTGAGTAAAACCATTCAGGGGTAATGAAAAAATCAGAACAAAAACAAACAGGCTAAAAACTAATCTTTTATTCATTGTAATATTTTTATGGGCTAAGAATTAAGGGTCAAAGATAGATAATTAATTTACTCAACCTGTCACTAAAAATAAACAGATTACTAAGGAAACATATTGAATTATACTGGCAGCATGTTATTTGCCATAGGTCTTTTTCATTTTTAGAAAACCACAAAGGGCATGAGTGCCTAACCAACCTTCACTACGTTTCGGCAGGCAAAGAGTGACTAAAGTGGCTAAATGAAGAAGTGTCAAAATGTCAAAGAGTGAAAATATTTTTCCATGGATTCTCATACTTTTAGACCTTTAGACATTTGGACTCTTTGACCCTGCCTACCGGCAGCGTAATTGTGCTAAATAAATGTTCATCGTTCCTTTGAGGGGATATTTTCCGGATTCCTTGTTTTTAAATTAAGTTTAATATATTTGTATAAACTCAGGCAATATATCATGTCCAGGTATTTTATTGACAAGAAGGCTATTGTAGAAGACCAGCGTAACAGGTTGATTAAATATGATATAAAAAATAATGGCCATATACTTATGAATGGCATGAAAGTTTTTACTCCTGAAATGGCTTTGATTCTGTTACCTGATCTGTTATTGGAAAACGGGAAAAAGGTAAATGGTGCATCACGTTTTTTGCCATTATTTCGAAAGGGTTATGAAAAGGGAGTGGATGATTTTGAAAAATTTTATGTAATTAAGTCAAATAAGGACATGAAATTACTTGAACCCAAAACAATAGAGTGGATTTGGGTTAGGAAGAAATACCCTGATATTCTTCCGGGAAATGTTGAGAATTTTGGTTACTATTCTGCACTTCTTGACCAGTGTGAAAAACAAACCATTATTTATCCTGGTGTTGTGGATTCTGAATCATCAAAGAAAGAATATGAACTTATTGATCTGTTTATTGATGAAGCAGAAGGATATGAATTTATTCCCAAATTAAAGAAAAGGTATACAGGCGAACTTATTTCAAGAATTGCAGAGGTATTGTTTGCACTTGACCACAAGAAAATAATTTCATTGAAAACCGGAATTTCAAATAAACAATTATATAAAATAATTAATAAAGAATTTACTCCACCGAGGGGATCGGTTCATTATCTGGCAAGTTTACTAAATGACCTTTCCTATAATATTAGTAAAGAACAATTAAAGAGAATACAGGAAATAGATAATCTTCTTGCCTGATTATTCGAACTCTTTAAAGGTGTTCTTTATAATATTCATTGCTTCCCTTAACTGGTCTTCTGTAATCACGAGAGGTGGTGCAAACCGGATAATATGATTATGAGTGGGCTTGGCGATCAAACCGTTATCTTTCATTGCCAGACATACATCCCATGCAGTTTTACCATTTTTAGGTTTTATTACAACTGCATTAAGTAATCCTTTTCCCCTGACTGTTTCAATCATCTCAGATTTGATAGAGGAAAATTCATTACGGAATATCTTCCCTAACCTTTCCGCATTCTCTGCAAGTTCTTCATCACGGATCACTTCAAGTGCAGCCACTGCCACTTTTGCGGCGACCGGGTTTCCACCGAATGTGGATCCATGTTCACCCGGTTTTATTGTTAGCATTATTTCATCATCAGCCAGTACGGCAGAAACCGGATACACACCACCTGATAATGCTTTTCCAAGTATCAGGATATCGGGTCGTACATTTTCATGATCGCATGCAAGTAGTTTTCCTGTACGTGCAATACCTGTCTGTACCTCATCAGCAATGAACAATACATTTTTGTTTTTACACAATTCCCATGCTTTTTTGAGATATCCATTATCGGGGACATGTACTCCGGCTTCTCCCTGAATAGGCTCAACAAGGAATCCTGCAACGTTCGGATCTTCAAGTTCCTTTTCCAAAGCATCCAGGTTATTATAAGGGATTAATACAAAACCGGGGGTGTAGGGACCAAAATCGTTACGTGCATCAGGATCGGTTGACATAGAAATAATTGTGATTGTACGGCCATGGAAGTTTTCGGCACAGACAATAATCTTTGCCTGGTTCTCAGGGATACCCTTTTTTGTGTAAGCCCACTTTCTGCAAAGTTTTAAAGCTGTTTCGTCACCTTCAGCACCGGTATTCATAGGAAGGACCTTATCATATCCAAAATACTTTGTGATATACTCTTCATATTCCCCCAATGCACTGGTATAGAATGCTCTTGAAGTAAGGGTAAGCTGAGAAGCCTGGTTGGTCATTGCCTTAACAATTTTTGGATGACAATGTCCCTGATTCACTGCAGAGTATGCAGATAAGAAATCAAAATATTTCTTTCCTTCCACATCCCATACATACACTCCTTCACCTCTTTCCAGAACTACTGGAAGCGGATGATAATTATGTGCTCCGTACCGGTCTTCAAGGTTAATAAAATCTTGCGGATTCATCAATACTATATTTTAATTTTTATACTATTTAATTCTTATGCAAAAGAAGAATTTGTTTTCATGATTTCAAAGTAAAATGAACAGTTTTATTGTACTAAAAACTGGCAGTCAGTTTCAGATTGATCCTTCGTGAAGTAAGATAATTCGGAACGGCAAACTGTCCAACCTGACCGTTAAGGTTGTTCACTGTAGTAATCCAGGTGTATGAGATAGTATTATTGATACCTAACAGGTTAAAAACCTCGAGGCTTATCCAGGCAGATCGGAAATTTCTGAATAAACCTTTATCCCCGATAATAGAGCTTTCATCTTTAATCACTTTAGAGAGTCCGATATCAACCCTTTTATATGAGGGCATTCTGAAATAATTCTCATTACTGTCGGTATATGGAGAACTTACAGGAAGACCTGATCCATAATGCAAGGTCATAAATACCTTAAAAGTCGGGTTTGATGGAAAATAATCCTGAAAGAATAAGCTGAAGTTAACAAGCTGATCAGTAGGGCGGGGGTAATACCCGGTACTACCATTGCCCTCCGGGTCATGGCTATCAATTATCTTTTCTCTGGTTTGCATTAGTGAAAGACTCGCCCACGATTCTGCTCCCTTAACAAAATCACCATTAATCTTAAATTCAATTCCGCTAGCATAACCCCTGGCATTATTTTTTGCCGAATAAATAATTCTTACATTATTGATTTTATATGGAATCAGATAATTAAGGCTTTTATAATACACCTCGGTAGTAAATTTGAAAGGCCGGTTCCATGCACGGAAGTTTATTACGCTGCCCAAGAGGTAATGAATTGATCTTTGTGCCCTTATATCATAGTTAATGTCTCCGTTCCTATCCTTAATCTCCTTGTAAAAGGGAGGTTGGTAATAAAAACCGGTGGCAACGTGAAATGTGATATTTTTTTCCCAGTCAGGATCAATCTGCAGGCTTATTCGGGGACTTACCAGGAATTGCCTGTTGAAATCCCAGAAATGCGTCCTCAGGCCCGCATCCATATTTAATTGCACAGACTTAATTTCAAATCTTCTGCTGTATAAAAGATATGAAGTAAACCTGTTTGTGCTGAGATTATTATTGGCATAAATATAGTAAGCCATATTCACTGTCTGCCCATCATATGGAATGGAATAGCCGGCAGAGTCCACCATTTTCCACTCATTCATCCTGTCACGTATATGTTCATTCTGAAGTTTTAACCCCCATTTAATGGAAGATCCGGAAATACGGAAATCTCCGGTATGACTTATTGAAATAACATTTGCGCTGAAATAGTTTCTTGCATGATCGATGAACCGCCCAATACCAATGTTCATAATACTGTCACCAAAACTTTCTGATCCAATCTGTTTATCCAATTCATTAAGTGAATAAAAACCTTCTATATCATAGTTCTCCTCTTCAGTTGTCCGGTAGGCACTGCCATAAAACTTTAATGACAAATTATCACTATGATGGTAGGTTGCAGTTAAAGCGCCCAGGTATGTGTTAAATCTGTCTGTTTCCTGTCCGTTAAAAAGAACATATAACTGAACTGCATTTACAAGTGTTCCAAAAGAGGTCGTGCGATCTTCAGGGATAAAGTTATAATGGTTTATTGAAAGGTTGCCTAAAAAATCCAGGTCCCATTTCTCTGACAACTTATAGGTAATATAAGTTTGTATGTCACCGAACCGGGGTTTATAATCACCTTTTACGTCCAGCGTTTTGAGCAAATACTGATTGGTTTTATACCTTGCACCTGCCAGCCATGTAAGCCGCTGATTTTTTGATATGCCTTCGAGGTAAACAGAAGCACCCAACAGACTTAACTGAAATCCCCCACCAAAACGGATTGGTTTCCTGTATCTGATATCCAGCACTGACGACATTTTATCCCCGTATGAAGCACTGAACCCTCCCGCAGAGAACTTAACCGAAGAGGCCAGATCGGAATTAACAATGCTAAGGCCTTCCTGTTTCCCCGCACGTATTAAAAATGGCCTGTAAACCTCAATATCATTAATGTAAATAAGATTTTCATCAAAGTTCCCGCCCCGTACTGAGTACATAGAACTAAGTTCATTGGCCGATGAAACTCCAGGCAGCGTTTTTAAGTACGATTCCACACTTCCTGAAACAGTGGGAATGGTTTTTAACTCTTTCATCCTCAATTGTACAAATCCCTGTTCGTCTTCTCTCTGGCCGGTTACCTCCACTTCAACCAACTCACTTACTTTTATTTCAAGTTTAATATCCAGTTTAAGCATTTCCCCTTCACGAACAGTCCTTTTAATTAATTTAGGCCGGAACCCTACAAAAGAGAAGAGAATTTTAACTGAGTCGGCTTCAGGCAGAGAAAAGGAGAAAGTGCCATTCTGACCGGATGAAGTACCGTAAACAGTGCCTGGGACAGTAATATTTACAAAGTTTAACGGATTTCCTGATTCATCCCTGACTGTTCCTTCGATATGAACCTGAGCCTGACTGAAAACCGGAATAAAAGTTATGAATACAAAGAATAATAAAGATGTATTAAATATTAACTTCATCGGCATTGTTGGCTTTTCAACATCAAAATAAACTAATTTTTTAATTGAAAATTGCAATCAAACTAAACAATTCAACTTTTTTTGATATTGTCTGGTTGCGAAATATCTTCATTATGCTTCCTTTCCTTAACTTTAAACTTGTATCTTGTATCTTGCAACATGTAACAATTTTCTTCAGTTAATAAACATATAACACCCGTATATCTCATATTATGGTTCGCCAGATTGAATTTTCTCTTCCACCTTTTCCAAGGGGATACCATCTGATAACCGGTATCATTGAGAAACAAATTAAAGATCTGCCTGAAACAGGTCTGGTGCATATTTTCATAAAACATACTTCAGCAGCACTTACTATAAATGAAAATGCTGATCCAACAGTACGTGATGATTTCGAGTCATTTTTAAATAAGCTGGTACCTGAATATGATCCCGTATACCGACATGTATTTGAAGGGGCAGACGATATGCCTGCTCATTTGAAAGCATCATTGCTTGGGCCGGCAATTACTATTCCTGTTTCGCGTCGTCGGTTAAATATGGGAACATGGCAGGGGATATATCTTTGCGAGTTCAGGAATCATGGAGGATCAAGAAAACTGGTAATTACTATATATGGTGAGTAAT
>JAUWMO010000206.1 GCA_030613125.1 Bacteroidota bacterium
CAGATGAAGCTGACTCAAAACCATTACGGGCGTGGTCCGATTTCAACGGAATCTTTGAAGGAACTGAAAGCACCTCAGGCTTAATGGTCTTGCAACATCAGGACAATCCTGACTATCCTGGTGACTGGGTTGAGTATCCAAATCTGGCATGGGTACAACCTACATTTCCAGCTTCAGGCACCAGGTATCCTCTCAGCACAGAAGAATCTCTGATATTGCATTACAGATTAATAGTTCACGCCGGAGGGAGGCCCGATGTAGATATATCTGAGAAGAGGTGGGACGCATTTCATGAAACATCAACGCCGTCTTATATTTTTAAGACAACTGAGAAATGAGTCTATTGAAAATACGTAACAATTTCTATATTATTATTATCAGTATTTTATCGACAAAACTTATGTAATCATGGAAAATAATAAAAAAAATTCACCATCCACCCGAAGACAATTTGTAAAAACAACTACTGTCGTTGCCTTTGCTGCACCACTAATTTTAAAATCTTCAGTTATCAGCGGGAAGAGCACTTCTGTTCCAAGTGATAAAATTAATCTTGGTATAATTGGATGCGGTGGTATGGGCAAAGCTAATCTTAATGCTTGTACAAGGCATCCTGATATCGTTGTAACAGCGGCATGTGATGTATGGAAGGAAAGATTAGATCCTGTTGTGGAACAACACAAAAAAACATGTACCGGTTATACTGATTACAGGGAATTGCTTCAGCAAAAAAATCTCGATGCTGTTATTATTGCTACTCCCGCGCATTGGCATGCCATTCAGGCTATTGAGGCAGCTAAATCCGGACTGGACATCTATCTGCAAAAACCCATGACAATGCATCTGGGTGAAAGCCTGGCAGTTCGAAATGCAGTTCAAAAGCATGATGTTATTTGTCAGGTAGGAACCCAGATTCATGCTGGTGAACACTATCGTCGCATGGTCGAACTGGTTCGCTCAGGAAATTTGGGCGATATTGGCACCGTACGGAACTTTAACGTAATGAATGAAGCTCCAGATGGTATAGGTATAGGGAACAATACAGAGATAATACCCGAAGGAATGGACTGGGATATGTGGGTAGGTCCCGCGAGGATGCAGCCTTTCAATCCAAATTTGGTAAAAGATGCATTCTATCATGGTTTCTGGATGGATTTCAGTGGTGGATGGACTCCTGGAATGGCACCACATATAACTGACTTGCCTATCTGGGCATTAGAGCTGGGTTACCCAACAGAGATTAGTGCAACCGGTGGAAGATACATCATTAAAGATGATGGTAATGCCTATGATAATCATGAGGTCCTCTGGCGTTATCCAAATCTAACCATGACCTGGATGAGTTCATTAACAAATAGCTATGGCTTTGATTTCTCGCGTGGTCAGGAGAGCAGGCGCAGGTTGGGGATATACTTTCATGGAGTAAATGGGACATTACATACTGATTATTCTACACACACGGTGTTGCCTGAAGATGACCGAATGAAGGATATGGAAACACCTCCGAAATCAATTGCACCCTCTCCCGGGCATGAACTTGAATGGGTAGAGTGTATTAAGTCACGCCAACAGCCCTCATGCAATCCCGGATATCATATCAAAGTTGATGCCCCTATAGCCTTAAGTGTTTTGGCAATGAAACTTGGAAGATCTATAAGATTTGATCCGGATACAGAGCAAATTGTTGGAGATGAAAAAGCAGCCAAACTGGCAATTCCAGAATATCGCACACCTTGGAAATTCCCAACTGAATATTTGTAGGTAGAAAGTGATTAAGTTAACCAATGAATAAATTGTAGTTATGAATAATACTGATCGTAGGAGTTTTATTAAGAAAACAGCAATGGCTAGTCTGGGTTTGGGATTGGTAAGTACTGCTTCTGGTATTTATGAAAGGACAGATAAGGAAAAAGGAAAGAGGATAGGTATGATAGGATTAGATACCGGACATAGTGTAGCTTTTACAAAAGCACTTAATGACCCTTTGGCAGGTGATAAGTATGGTGGATATAAAGTAGTTGCTGCATATCCAAAAGGTACTATTAATATTGAACATTGGAAAAAGAGAATTCCGGAATTCACAGAGGAGATAAAGAATCAAGGAGTTGAGATAGTGAACTCCATAGAGCAAATGTTAAAAAAGGTTGATGTTGTTTTGCTAACCTGTATTGATGGAAACAAACATCTTGAGCAAGCTTTACCGGTATTGAAGGCAGGAAAACGATTATTTATTGATAAACCATTTGCAGGATCATTATCTGATGCTTATGCAATAGTTGAGGCAGCCAAACATTTTAATGTACCAATGTTTTCATCTTCTTCTCTAAGGTATATTGACGGAGCAAAGGAAATAGCTGAGGGAAAAATCGGAAAAGTTATTGGAGTGGAAGCTTATAGTCCGGCGCATATTGAGGAGCATCATCCTGATCTATTCTGGTATGGAGTGCATGGTGTAGAAATCCTATTTACTATCATGGGCACCGGTTGTAAAAGTGTAAAACGAACTTTTACAGAAAATACTGACGTCGTTGTAGGTATATGGGAGGATGACCGCATTGGTTGTTATCGTGGAATACGTGAGGGAAAAGGAAGTTATGGAGGGACTGTTTTCGGGGAAGAGGGCATTGCTGTACTTGGGAAATATCAGGGCTACAGCCCTTTGCTTGAAAAGATTACGGAGTTCTTTAGTACAGGCATTGTCCCTGTTACTGCTGAAGAAACATTGGAAATATTTGCATTCATGCAAGCAGCTGAAGAAAGTAAAATGAGAGGCGGTATTTCGATTGATATAGAGTCAGTAATGCAAAAAGCAAAAACTAAAGGATACAACATTTTTTCTGGCAGTAGGATTTTATAAGCCTCATCTTCCATTTAATGCACCGAAGAAATACTGGGATTTGTATGATCCTGATGAAATTCCTGAGGCTGATTATAAGCAAATTCCTGAAAATGTAAAGTCAGATATTTGTTTACATGGTGATAATAATAGCTATGAACCAAGAACTCATTACAGATGGGTTAATGATACAAGTAATTATCAGATAACTCCGGATCGTCAGAAAATATTGAAACATGGGTATTGTGCAGCTGTAAGCTACATTGATGCTCAAATTGGCAAAGTAATGGGTGAATTGAAAAGGTTGGGTTTGGACAAAAATACGATAGTAGTGTTATGGGGTGATCATGGATGGCATTTGGGAGACTATGGCATATGGGGAAAATTTACCAATTTTGATATTGCTCTTCGTAGTCCTCTGATTATAAAAATACCAGGAATAAATGATCCGGGGATATTTGCAGATGGTATTGTTGAGACCGTTGATATTTTTCCTACTCTTGCTGACTTATGTGATCTTCCTATTCCCGGCCATCTAGAAGGTATAAGCATTAAACCTTTGATATATGACCCGGATGCTAAAGTCAAAAAATACTCTGTGGGTGAAAGAAATGCCTGGGGTGTACATGGAGTTACTTTGAGAAGTGAACAATATAGGTTGATGGTATGGAAAGGTAAAGATGGTGATACAATTGATATAGAGTTATTTGATTATTCTGAAAATCCCATGCCTTCTCTTAATATCGCTGATGATAATCCTGAAATTGTCAAACAGCTTATGAGCGTGCTCAAAAATGATAAGATATAGAGTTGTTGAAAAGATTGAAGATTTAGTTAATATTATACTTAATTAACCGCAGAGATCGGAGGCACAGAGTATACCTGACTTAGACTTTACGGTCCATCATAGAATAATTCATTTATTATAAATACCTTTTATCTTTTACCGCTTACTTCCTGCCTTCCGGAAGGCAGGCTTACTTTTTACCTGACATCTACTTTCTCCCAACTCATATTACCGTTATCTATTGAAAACAATAAATAGCCTCTTGTTCCACCATCTAATTTATGTGGATACATTGAACCAACAATAAAATGATCAATTCCTGAAAATTCTGTATGCTCAAAAGTATGGTAATGACCTGACACATATGCATCAACTTTGTTGTCTTTCAATAAAGAGATAAGTTTATACCTTTCTTCAGCACTTGTTAATCGATATATGGATGGGGATAATCCAGTGTATATAGGAAAATGACTTGTAATAACGGTAAAAGCAGGCTTATTTTTCAATTCTTTTTCCAACCAGATGAACTGGGTTTTGCCAATCAAACCGGATGCTGAATCCAGAAATATAATTTTCAGGTGACTGGAGAAATTTATTGAATAACATGATGGGCCATAATATTCTTCCCATAGTTTCCAGCCATTCCTCTGATACAAATCATGATTCCCGATAGTTACATAATATGGAATACCAATATCTTGCAGGTTATTTTTACATAGGATGTGTTCTGCATCAAGGCCATTATCAGTTAAATCGCCAGTTATAACAAAGAAGTCTATTCCAAGCTGTATAACGTCGTCTTTAAAACAGTCTAAATAATGTATGTTTTTTTCAGTTATATGAATATCGGCGAACAAAGCAAATTTATAGTTCATTGTATCAATTGGAACAGCTTCAGGTAACTTTGTAGTGAAAGACAGACTCTCTGTCACCCTCTGTTCTGTACTGGCATGAATCAGAAAAGCAGAAATATCTTTCTTACAGCCAAATAGAATTAAGAGCATTATCAGATAAACAGGTTTTCGTAACATGGTAAAACAATTAATGTCTGTCAATAATAAAATTATTTTTGTATCGGAATTTACTCACTTCGTTCATGAAATCGTCACGCTTGCAGCGTGACTAAGTTCAAAGTTATTCATTGATATATACCGAGTTATATCGTTTAAATAATCATTCTCGTATTAAAGGCTAAGGCTAAGGCTAAGGGATTTGACTGCTCCCTTTAAACTTATTAAATTCAATTTGTCTCATTTTTTTTAGACATACCTTTCCTGTTTTCTTTTGTTTATTTATTTGAAATTTTCCAGCATTTTTCTCATAGTTTCAGCATTCTTTAGCTTGTGTCTATTTTAATCTGCCTTGAAGGTATTATCTCGTCAGGCTCTATCCCTAATTTTTTACGCATGTCATATTGATATGTAAAAAGGAATAGCTCACGTAATGTTATTTTCCCTGTTATATATTCCAATTTTATTTCCTTAATGTGCAAATGCTTTTTACTCGCTCCCACAAACCTTTCCCACTTGCTGCTCGTGAGATCACCCGCCTGAACTATTCGGGCAGGCTTTGTTAAGTTGCCATACAGGCCCTGTGAAATAGTGGCAAAGCCACTGCTGCAGAGCAGCATTTTACGGGGCAGGCATCTCTGAAAAATCTTTGATCTTTTATTATTTATGCCCTAAACTTCTAAAACCTCTTGCCTCCCTCAGCCTCAGCCTTAGCCTTAGCCTTTGAAGCATTGAATTTCAAAATTAGAATATTATTTATATTTATTGAATTTTTAATTAATTTGCGAAGCTATGTTCTTAAAATTGAAATAAAACTCCCGATTCAATTTGAAATTCATTTATAGCCAGTATCATTCCCGAAATACCTTTTACAGCAGTTGAAATATCAAAATGAATACTGATATTATCCCGCAGGGCATATTGTTGTTCTATTTCAAGAAACAGATGATCTTTAGATTGTATTCGCATAAAATCATATGTCCCCATCTTATATGCTATCTGCCATTTATTTGATTGGTAAATATCCCATTTAAAATGAAATATAAAATAGATCTCATCTAATTCACCACTCCATTTAAAGGGAGAATGCAGCTTTTTATCTTCTAAATCAACAGCCCGGTAAGTAAATCCAATACCCATTTTGATTTTTTTCCATGGTTTAAAATAGGTGATAAGTGCTATCTGATTTTCACCAATTTTATAATCAGGGTATTCATGATGAGCATATTCCCCGCCAAATAAAAGCCACGATTTCGAAGTTTGCCACTCTTCTAATGCCAGGTAAACAGAACCAAAGCCTATTTGCTGATTCAGATGAAAACGCCAGGCAAAAGAAAACAGATACTTTTCTGCATATCTAAGCTTTGCAATATTTTGCAGCGAAATTCTGTTAGCTACTCCTTTCTCATAGTTATAATATAACGATGGAAAATAAAAAAAGTTTATTTCTTTCTTTTTCGGAGATTCGGCGAAAGTAAATAATGTATTCAGGATGAATAGAATCAAAAACAGAGTTGCTTTCACTAATAACTTCATTTTTAGCCTGTCGAAATGTTTTTTATTAATACCTCAGAAATATCAGTCAACTATATCAAAACTTTCCTGAGCAGTTTCGTAAAATTCAGGATATCCT
>JAUWMO010000078.1 GCA_030613125.1 Bacteroidota bacterium
GTATGAAAATGACTTTAATTCTACCATAGATGATTTTCTCATGACAGGATTTTCAATTATAACGGCATCCGGTTTTGATGATGGTGGATTAAATACAAAACATCCTTATGAAAGCCCTGATCAGGATAATAAAACTTTGGAATATATAGCTCAACTTAAAATACCAATAATACTAAAAGAATCAGATTCTTATATGATCTTCGACAACATTGCCCTGGTTGAACCTGGTGAGGCCGGAACAAATTTTGGCGATGAAAAGTTCTGGGATTATGTGATTGTTGAAGGATCGAAAAATGAAGGAATCACCTGGCAACCTATAGCCGATGGTTATGATTGCCGTAAACACACTTCATGGCTTACCCGGTATAATTCGGCCATTAGCGGGAATAATTCCACAGCAACCGGCACACCCTCATTGTTTGAGCCAAATATGATCAATCTTCTTGGCAGTGGTAATTTTTCAGGCGGGGATACTATTCTGATTCGTTTCAGGCTGTTCTCTGATCCATATGCTAATGGCTGGGGCTGGATTATCGACAATCTTAAGATACAGGGATCGGTAAGCAGCGTATACAATATACTACAAGAGAAAACTATAATAAAGGTATATCCAAATCCAATCAGGGACCAGTTTAATATAGAAACCTCTTTCCCAACACCCATTAATGAACTTGACATTTCTGTTCTTGACCTTACCGGACGGATCATCCTGAAAAAACAAATTACCGTTAACGGACAATTCGCAACAGAAACCATTGATCTTTCCGAAGCACAAAACGGATTGTATCTTATAAAACTAAAGGCGGGGAATCACATTTGGTACAAAAAAGTGATGAAGGTGAAATATTAAGGAACATTCGCCAATAACATAAGTTGTTAATAGGTCCTTATTGTAAACATTAAAGTATAATTGTCGTAGGTACTATATATTTCCCGTTTTCCGCATTGGGACACCCATAATTAATCCAAAATAAATTAATAAAAATAGCACCATGCTTCAGAGACTGTGTGAAAATAAAGATAAATGACTAACCCCGCCATTTATGGTGGGGACAAAGAGTAATAACTAATATCGGGCTTTAGCCCAGCAATATTATAAACATCAATCAGTTAGGGACTAAAGTCCCAGATAAAGAGGCCAATTTGGATACCCCGCCATAAATGACGGAGTACTGCCCGATTAAAACAGGTAGGCACACATTAAACAGAATTTCACAGAATGAGTGGGTAAAGGCCAGTGATCGTTTTGACAAGATTTTTGTTTACTTTTCATCGATTGGAAAAGTAAAGGACAGTCCGGCCTGAGAACAAAAAATTATTTAAAAGTTATTATTTTCTTAAGATACGTATATTAGAACATAGCTAGTTTAATACGTATTTATTTTTTTATGCATAATTAACAAATAGCATAATGTTCATTAGTGAACACTATATGTACGTTTTTAAACAAAAAATATAGATAATTCAATTGTTGACGCAGATTAACTGACTATGTATCTTCAACTTATTAAGTACGGCATAATAATTGATTTACTTATCCCTTATTACCTTTAAATTCTATAACTATGTTCAGAAAGCATTTTAAAATAGCCGTTAGAAATTTAATAAACCAATTACAAGTATACACCTTGAATCAGACCTCCAATATGAAATTGAGCCGACAGGTAACAAAACCCTGGTATATATTTTCATCGTCATTGCCATTTTGATACTTGTGGTGGCCTGCATTAATTTTATGAACCTATCAACAGCCAGGTCAGCAGGAAGGGCAAAAGAAGTTGGTATAAAAAAAGTTGTCGGTTCATCGCGCAGAAACCTTATTTTTCAATTTCTATTTGAATCGGTCATTACCAGCCTTACCGCTCTGGTGATTGCAATTGTGCTGGTAGAGTTGTTGTTGCCTTCATTCAGTAATTTGATACACCTTTCTCTGAACATTGAGTATTTTGAGAGATGGTGGATTATCCCTTTTCTGATATTATTCGGGATACTTGTTGGAATATTTGCAGGAAGTTATCCTGCATTTGTGCTGGCATCATATAAACCAGTTTCTGTTTTGAAAGGCGTTCTTGAAGCCGGCGCAAAGGGTAGTTTATTAAGACGCATACTTGTTATTGCCCAATTTGTTGTATCCATCTCAATTTTGCTGGGAACCTTTGTCACAGATAAACAGGTCAGGTATATACTGAATAAGGATATCGGGTTTGATAAGGAAAATATCCTGGTAATCAGGCGATCAGATGCTTTAAAGGACCAAATAGATGCTTTCAAACAAGAGCTCTTGAAAAATCCCCGGGTATTGAGTATATCAAACGGGAACAGTATCCCCGGCAGAAATTTCTCAAACAATGCAATCTTTATAGAAGGGCAATCTACTGCAAATACCTATCTTATTTGGCAAGTCTGGGTCAATTATGAGTTTGCAGAAACCTTTTCATTAGAATTAACTGAAGAACGGTTTTTTCAAAAAGATATGGCTTCAGATTCAGCGGCAATCGTAATTAACGAAGCTGCTGTAAAATCTCTTGGACTTGAAGATCCGGTTGGAAAAAGACTAATGCAACCCAGCGGGCCCAACAGCTTCCAGTATACAACTATCATAGGTGTCCTGAAAGATTTTAATTTTCAATCATTGCATCAGAATATTGAACCAATGGGTCTTAACCTTATCCCCGGCAACTGGGAAGGCTATATTCCTGTAAAAATTGACGTAACTAATGTTCCCAAAACAGTTGAATTTATTGGTCAGACATGGGAAAAGTTCAATCAGGATTATCCATTTGACTATTTCTGGATGGATGATGATTTTAAAAGGCAATACGAAACTGAGATAAAGACAGGAAAAACACTTGCAATATTTTCTTTGCTATCGCTGTTCATAGCAAGTCTGGGATTATTTGGACTGGTTTCTTTTACAGCAGAAAAACGTACTAAGGAAATTGGAATAAGGAAAAGCCTTGGAGCTTCTGTTCCAAAAATACTTACACTATTATCAAAAGAAACTGTTTATATGGTTAGCGTGGCCACTCTGTTCTCAATCCCTGTTTTCTTCGTGATCAGGATGTGGCTACAGAATTTTGCTTTCCATTTTAATTTTAACATTATCGTTTTTGTTCTCTGGCTATTAATCACAGTACTAATTATATTAATTATTGCTATAACAACAGTCAGTTTTGTAGCAATAGGGGCAGCCCGGAGAAACCCTGCAGATTCACTCAGATATGAGTAGAAATCATGAAATTATTTATATTCAAAATAAGGGACAACTTGCGGATATGGAGGGAAAGCAACCGGTATAACCTGAAGGTTTTTTGTAAAATGAAGAAGGTACATTTTTCGATTCATTGCACCACTATACTCCCCCAATTTTTCAAAATGAAAATCGGAGACCAGCAGATCAGCCTTATGGGAACTAAAACATTCCATGAATTTATCGCCATAAGTTCCTAAACCGGTTAAGAAATAATACAAAATATCATAACCACTCCACGCAAAACTAAACGGTATAGGCTCAGTATGGAATTTATCCCTGTACTTTCTCAGAAAATCCTGAACGCTTTTTTTTCTATAATCAAGATAATATATAGAACATATATAAACACCCATCTGGTGAAAATATTCTAACTGTATATTTCTGAATTGTTGCCATTCAGGAAAACCATACACTTTCAGATTATAATCTTTAGATAAAATGAAAAGTTTTGCAAGTACTTCACTTACAAATGTTTCTTTTTCAGAGAGGATAACAACAATGTTTGAATCCCGTGGTAGCAAGGCATCTTCTATTTCATTGATAGTGTCTCTCCTTGTCCGGGTTTCAGAGAAGAATACTTCTTTTAGTACAACATGCTCAAGTGGCCCATATTTCTCAAGTGACTCCAGGAGTTTCCATTTAAAGAGTTCGATGCGTTCATATTCCAATGAATCGCCCGGATGTATTAACACAATATTTTTATCAAAATCAGAAGCCACAACTCTTGAAAGGATTTCACTTTCAACTGAATGAGAAGGGACCACTTCAAATAAACCAGGATTATTGTGAAGTAAGTCGTCTTTTTGAATAAATGGACAAATAACAGGTACCTCAGTACCGTTAAGATAATCGTTCAAAACGGCAACATTCATAGAATATGCCGGGCCAATTATCAGGTCCATTTCATCAAGATAACCACTACTGGCAAGTTCCTTCACTTTTTCCGGATCCTGATCAGTATCAAAAACAAATAACTCGACCGACATTCCCCTTTTCCTAAGGTCATCCACTGCCATAAGTGCACCTTCATAGAATTCAATAAATTTATAGCTTTTCGGATATATCCAGTTTTTATCCCTTTTAATTATTTTATATATCCTTTTTCCATATTGATTTACTTTACTTGAATCGATGAATTCTCTTTTTTCATTTTCATTAAGATAAAATGGTAGCAATAAAGCAGCTTTTACCGAATTATCGAAATATGCAGGAATTTCAGTATAACATAACTCCTCTGGTATATCACCTGGAACATGTTGGGTAAAAAAGAAAATTGTTTCAGGGGTTCTTGGAATACGAATGATATCACCTGCTTCCAGGCCTTTCCGTTTATCCCTGTTTGCCTTTCTAAGTTTGCGAACGCTGATCCCCAACTCTCTGGAAATCGAATAATAAGTTTCTCCCCGTTTAACCCTGTAATAAAAATAGTCCTCATCCGGAGTTATAAATTTTTGTCTCTCCGGCTGGAACTCAATCCTGGGGATTTTTACAATTGTACCTGTTGGTATATCATCAAAATCGATATCAGAATTCAGATCAACAATTTCTTGCACTGATACATTATATAGTCTGGAGATAAAATAGAATGTTTCACCCATCTTAACACTATGAAAAATATACTTTCCAGATTCCTGTTCATCAATTTCTTCAGGTGGATTATCAGGTATTTTCAAAACCTGGCCTGATTGTAATCCAATAATAACACTGGGATTCTCTTTGGAAAGAACTTTTGGGGGAATATCATAGGCTTTACATATTGAATAAATTGTTTCTCCTTTTTTCACAATATGGATAAAATAGATCTCTCCATCTATCAGAACTTTTTCATTTGATTTTTCAATCTTAATTTCCGGTTCCTGCCCAATAACCGTAATGTTGATTAGCAGAAAGAATAAAATCAAGATAGGATGTTTACACCCTGATCCAGTTATATGTCTGTATGTCAATGTTTTACAAATTGCATTAATATCCACAAATATACTAAAGCAAATGGCTAATACAAAATGTGGGTAGTCACAGAATTAATTTGAAATTGATTCGATTAATTTGTAACTTAAATTCCTGAAAATTTTTACTATTATTATATCATTAATACTTCTTTTCACCAATGATTGAATTCTTCAAGAGATTGTTTCACATACGAAACAAAAAAAGATATCCGGAATACATAGGAAGTAATCCGGAACTTGACTTTGATAACACACTGCAAACCAGTAAAAAACCACGGAAACATCCTGATGCTGATGTACACAAACTAATGATTGAGGCAACCAGGATAAGAAAGACAAAAGGATATCCGGCAGCAATTAAATATCTCCGGGATTTTGCTGAATATTATCTTGAAGAACAAAATACTGCACTTATTACATGTATGAATAAACTGATCCCATACATGAAAAGGGGCACAATTCAGGATAATGATGAAATTAAGAAATACCTGGAGGGGATCATCTCCAGGGCTCCAACAAAAACTGAACCCTATTTTCTCAACCTTCATATAACTATGGCTAACCTGTTCAGATCATATGATATTGAAGAAGCTACCACATATCTAAAAAACACTCTCGAAAAACACGGTTATACAATTGATACTTACAATATTCAAATCCATCTTACCGATCTGCTTTCCGAAAACCATAAGACTACAGAAGCCAAAGCATCACTCTTACATGCTAAAACTCTTCTAAATGATAAACTTGAAAGATTTAAATTAATTAAGATGCAGAGAAAGTGGCATCGTAGTTATGCATATCTTAATCTTTTCCTGGATAACAGTAACAATAAAGTAAATTACTTATTTCACAGATTTGTTGAATTTGCCCTTGATATGGCCCGGGTACTTAACCCAATACATATCGATCAGTTTCATGAAAGAAAAGATATGTATTATAAAAAAGAAAGGGGATTTGTTGATACAGAATCTTATAATAAGGTAATTCAGGAATTGGATCTTGAACAAAGGAAAGACTCCTTGTTAAAAGAAATCTATGGATTTTGCTTTGAAGAGATGCCGGCTATTCTGGGTGTATCAGAAAGACAATTACACTATCAGCCTGGTGACCAGGAAAGCCTGGAGGAACTCAGGCAGAAGAAGATATTTCACAGAAAACCCTTTAAAGAACTTCCTGTTCTGGAAGATAAGATCAACCATATTGTTCAGAAGTATATAAAGTAGGGAGTTTAAATTGGAAATATTCTCCGCTGCTTGTCGCTTGCGGTAAAGCTTTTTGCGAATGCGGTCAGCGCAGCTAATTTTCCGGGTTAACAAGGTTGTAAGTCAATTTCCAGCTATTATCCTTGGTATCATAAATATACTCCGGGACATTAATATTTTGTTTTGAGAATAATTCTCTGGATTCATGAATAAAGATCTGCATTTTGTCAAAATATGCCTTTGATAAAAAAAAGTCAGGTTTATATTCAAACTGACTTACTGGCAAAATTTGGAAGCAGGTTTTATTCTTCAGTATCGTTTTGTAAACCCAGGTAAGATAATATCCTGTTTCGGTAATTTGTGTCAAATTATCTCTTTTGCTAAGTGTAAACTTAATTAAAGCTCCGCCATCTGTTTTACTTTTTCTTTGATTTGAAACAAAATTTCCCAGAGACCAGGCAATAAGTCTCTCTCCTGAATTATCCCCTTCTTTAAACCATTCCATTTTTTGTACCACATGGGGGTGTGAACCTATAACAATATCCACTCCCCTGGAAAAGCAGAATTCGGCAAGGTCGATTTGTTTATCATCAGGAGTAGATTTATATTCTTTTCCCCAATGAAAAAAGACAATAATTTTATCAACTTTCTTTTTTTTTGAATCGAATATATCTTTTTCTATTCTCTGTTTATTAATCAGGTTTACAACTACCCCGGACGGCACTGGAATTCCGTTAGTACCATAGGTATAGTTTAACAGGGCAACTTTTATTCCGTTTTTTTCAAGAATTAGCGGATAATTAAGTATCCTGTCTGAGGTATCTTTAAAAGTACCTGTATGAGAGATATCCATCAGATCAAGGGCATTTATGGTCCTGATTATGCCCTTTTTCCCTCTGTCGCAGCAATGATTGTTCGCAGTAACAAGAACATTTATCCCTGCATTTCTACAGTCGGCAGCAAGTTCATCAGGCGAACTGAACTTAGGGTATCCTTTATATGGTTCTCCGCCTAAGGTTACTTCAAGGTTTGCAATAGTAAAATCTGCATCGCGGATTACAGGCTTTAAGTACTCAAAATATTCATCGTAATTGTAACTATCCTCACTAGCGTTATACGCAGCATTTATCTGTGTATCATGACCCAATATGTCACCTACAAACAGAAAAGTTAATCTTCCGGAAGTACTGTCATCAATATCTGACTGACAAAATACCCTGATTGAAAATGATATTAGTAAATAAATAACCAATATTGTTCTGATCACAATGTTCCCAAAAATATGGTTTGAGCTAAGGAAATTACTCATTTAAAAAGTTTGAAATATTATTTTTAATCCTTTTAATAACATCTTCATTTTCTGTCTTTTTAAATTCTTCACCCGTGATACTTTCGTACAGTTCGATATATCTATCGGATACACTCTCAACAAATTCATCCGGCATTTCCGGTACTCTCTGACCTGTTTGTCCCTGGAAATTATTACTGATCAACCATTCGCGAACAAATTCCTTTGAGAGCTGTTTCTGAGGCTCTCCTTTGGCAAATCGTTCCTCATAACCACTCATGTAGAAATACCTTGAAGAATCAGGTGTATGGATCTCATCAATAAGATATATTTCCCCATCTTTTTTACCAAATTCATACTTTGTATCCACCAAAATAAGGCCTTTACCTTTTGCTATATTTGTACCTCTATCGAACAGCTTGTATGTATACTCCTCAAGTTTATTATAATCGTGATGACTTACCAGACCACTTGCAATAATTTCCTCTTTTGAAATATCCTCATCATGTCCGGTTTGTGCTTTGGTAGTAGGGGTTATTATTGGTTTAAAAAACTTTTGGTGCTCTTTCATACCCTCTAGCAGAGGGATACCACATAAAAATCGGTTTCCAGCCTTATAATGCCTCCATGCATGTCCGGTGAGATAGCCTCTTATAACCATTTCAATCTTAAAGGGTTCTATATAATGACCCACTGTAACATTTGGATCGGGACAACTTATTTTCCAGTTCGGGACTATATCACTGGTAGCATCAAGAAACTTTTCAGCTATCTGATTTAAGACCTGTCCTTTAAACGGAATACCTCTGGGCAGGATCACGTCAAAGGCCGAGATCCTGTCGGTGACAACCATAACCAGATAGTCATCAACATAATAAACATCACGTACTTTCCCCTCATATTTGCTTTTCAATCTTGAAAATGAAAAATCTGTATTTACAATTGCTGGTTTCATTAGCTGTATTTTTCTTATATTATATTTAATAGAAAATCAGTGATTAAAATCCTTATCATTATTTCCTGGTTTGTTTTTACCGTATGAGTTATCTGTTTGCCTATTGTCATAATGATCATAAGCCCGTACAATATCTTTAACTAACTTATGCCGGACAATATCTCGTTCATCAAATTCTATTATTGAAATCCCTTCTATTTCATCAAGCAATTGTATAGCCAGAACCAGGCCTGAATCCCTTTTATTGGGCAGATCAATTTGAGTTATATCACCAGTAATAATAAATTTAGAATTAACACCCATACGGGTAAGGAACATCTTTAATTGGCTCAAAGTAGCATTCTGTGCTTCATCCATCACTACAAATGCATTTTCAAGAGTACGTCCTCTCATAAATGCCAGAGGTGCAATCTGAATGGTTTCATCTTCAATAAAATTACTAAGCTTTTTCGGAGGGATCATATCTCTTAAGGCATCATATAAAGGTTGTAGATAGGGATCAAGTTTTTCCCTCACATCTCCAGGTAAAAATCCAAGGTGTTCACCTGCTTCAACAGCAGGCCTGGTAAGTATGATCCGTCTTACCTGCCTGTTTTTCAAAGCCCTTACTGCCAAGGCAATGGCAGTATATGTTTTACCTGTACCAGCCGGACCGAATGTAATTAAAAGATCATTAAACTCATAATCCTCTACAAAAACTTTTTGATGTATTGTTCTGGCCTTAATAGGTTTTCCACTGTTCCCATATACCAATACATCTTTTTTATTGCCATTTTTGGAAAATGTTTCCTCTAAACCATTTTCTAACAGTCTGTCCACATCATCTTCTGTAATTTCATTATGATCATGTAAGAATTGGAGAATCTTTTCCATTTTCTCTTCAAATATTCTAATTTCATTTTCATCACCCACAACCTTGAATACATCTCCCCTGGCAATCACTTTTATTTTCGGAAATCCTGAGGTAATCTTATTTAACAATTTGTTATGAACCCCATACAAGATTTTCGGATCAATACCTCGTAAGTGTATCTGCTTTTCAATCATAAAGGTTTAATTTACTTAAAACATTTCTACTTATATAACATTCAGGCGTTTAACTAACAGCATTGATTCAACTATAATGCAATTAGCCAAATTGAACCTCCTTGTATTAATTATCGATTTTGACCTGCATTATTACATAGAGGTTTATTAATATTCATTACTTTTGTCAACATACAAAAATAAGTTCATTTTTTAAGCTTGATAACTTTTATCTGAAGTTTTTTCAATCCGATGCCTGTTATTACATTAACTACCGACTGGAATAAAAATGATTACTACCTTGCTGCCACTAAAGGTCTGATAATCCAGACCTGTCCTAATACAACTATAATTGACATTTCACATCAGATACCTTCATTCAATGTAGTACAGGCAGCATTTCTTATCAAAAATAGTTACAGGCATTTTCCAAAAGGTACCATCCATATAATAGGTGTGAATTCTGCCTCTGGGCCTGATACAAGATTTCTGGGAGTTTCATTTGACGATCAGTATTTTCTTTCATATGATAATGGCATATTCGGGCTTATTTTTAAAGATAAACCCGAAGAGGCTATTGAAATAAAAACATTTGATAATTTTTCCCCAATATTCCCTGAATTAACTATTCTTGCTGTAGCAGCCTGTAAAATAGTAAAGGGCATAAAATTAAAGAATCTTGGAAAAAAAGTCAAAGATTTTGCCATAACAGTTCCATTAAGAGCAGCCATTGACGAATCTGTAATTACAGGAAGTGTTATTTATATTGATTCATACAGAAATGCTATTACTAATATTACGAGAGAACTTTTTAATCGTGTGGGGCAAAACAGAAATTTTGAAATCTTGATACAAAGCGATCATTATAGAATCACGAGAATTAATCAAACATATGGCGAAACCACAATCGGAGAAATACTTGCTATATTTAACTCTATTAATCTTTTAGAAATAGCTATAAACCGTGGTAATGCCGCTGACTTACTGGGACTGGATACCAGTTCCAGTATCCGCATAAAATTCAAAAAATAATAAAATCTAAATTATATGAGTAAGATTGTTGAGAATGATCCGCTGAAAGAATTCGGACGATTATTAAATATCATGGATAATCTACGTGATAAATGTCCCTGGGATAAACAGCAAACGATGGAAAGCTTACGCAAACTAACTTTGGAAGAAACCTATGAATTAGGTTATGCAATATTAAAAAAAGATATGGATGAGATCAGGGGAGAATTAGGTGATCTTCTTTTGCATATTGTTTTTTACGCGAAAATTGGTTCTGAAACAGGAAGCTTTGATATTTATGATATCATTAAAACAATTTGTGAGAAACTCATTCACCGTCATCCGCACGTCTATGGAGATGTTGAGGTTCAAAGTGCTGATGATGTAAAACAAAATTGGGAGGAACTTAAATTAAAGGAAGGCAGGAATGGTGTACTTTCCGGAGTTCCTCCTTCTCTCCCGGCCCTTATTAAGGCCAATCGTATACAGGAAAAAGCACATGGTGTTGGTTTCGACTGGAAAGAAAGAGAGCTGGTCTGGGATAAAATAGATGAAGAATTACTTGAGTTAAAGTCTGAGCTTAATTCTTTTGATGAAACACTAAGTAGTGAAAATAATGAATTCATTGAAAATGAATTTGGTGACCTGTTATTCTCCATTATTAATGCTGCAAGATTGTATGGGGTTGATCCGGAGAATGCACTTGAAAAAACCAACCTGAAATTTATTGACCGATTTAATTATATTGAAAAACAGGCAAAAGTCAGGCAATTATCGTTAAAGGAAATGACACTTGAAGAAATGGAAGCTTTTTGGGAACAAGCGAAAAGGATGAATCATGAACCATTTTGAAATATGATTTATGAAGTATGAATGATGAAGGATTGTTTAATTGTTTAATTGTTTAATTGTTTAATTGTT
>JAUWMO010000072.1 GCA_030613125.1 Bacteroidota bacterium
GTTTTAGCCTGCCCCGTAAGGAAGAATGACTGTACCGGGTTGCTTTAGTGGCGAAAAAGGGACTTTTTGGAGTAGGCTCAAATTCTAAATCCAAATATCACAACGTCATCTATCTGATCATAATCACCTCTCCATTCTTCAAATGTATTATTAAGTATTTCTTTTTGATCTTTCATAGGTTTTTTATGGATATCCAGCAACAATTCTTTAAAAGGAGCGTATTTGAACTTTTTACCTTTAGGTCCACCAAACTGATCGGCAAAGCCATCTGAGAAAATGTAAAAAGTATCTCCAGGCTTAAGATTTATTTCATGAGCTGTAAAAGGCTGCATTCTCAAATGAATGGCAACAGGCATTTTATCACCCTTTATATATTCTAACTCACTATTCCTAATAAAATACAATGGATTATTAGCCCCGGAAAATTGCAATTTGTTGGTTTCCTCATTAATCACACAAAGAGATATGTCCATTCCATCCTTTGTTTCCCCTTCTTTTCCTTTTTGTTGCAAGGCGTCGATTACGTTATTTCTGAGGTAATTCAGGATTTCAGAAGTATCAAGTATTTGATTCTTGTTTACAATCTCATTAAGAAAAGAAATGCCAAGCATGCTCATAAATGCTCCGGGAACGCCATGTCCGGTGCAGTCAGCTGCAGCAAGAATCAGGTATGGACCAATTTCTGTTGACCAGTAAAAATCTCCACTAACTATATCACGTGGTTTAAAGAGAACAAAATAATCGGTAATATGCTTTTTTATTTTTCCTGCCGGTGGTAAAATTGATCTTTGAATCCGTTCAGCATAATGAATACTGTCTGTGATCTCCTTTTTTTGTGATTCAGCAAGATCTCTTTGTGATTCAATCTCCTTCTTTGCATTCTCGAGATCAATGGTCCTTTCATGCACCTGATTCTCAAGCACTTCTTTCTGTTTCTGGATTTGACGGACCCTTAGTTTATATATGAAATTTATTAGAAACAATATCACAATTAAAGCCAGGATTCTGAACCACAAGGTTTCCCATACAGGCTTTTTAACCTCAAAAGGATAATTTTGTGCATAACTCCAGACATTATCTTTACCACGAACACGGAAAACAAATTTGTACTTCCCCGGAGGAACTGTATAAATAGCTCTATAGTCATTTTCTCTACGGATAGGGTTGTATTCATCTTTTAATCCACGCAAATAATATTCATACTCTACTGATTTTTCATCAGAATATGAAAGACCAGATACCTCAAAAACAAAACTATTTTCATTATATTTAAATTTCCTGCCTGGTATTATATCAATTTCTTCTCCTTTAACAATGATTTTTTCAAGATAGCTACGGGGAGAATATTCCTCTTCCTTTTGAGCCCTGATATTAAAGTTTGAAATTCCATGATAGGTTCCCACCCACAACAGACCATTTTCATCAAGAAAAAGACCATTAGTTGTAATCTCATCTCCGGGAAGTCCAGCTTTTGAATTGACCTGAGTCTCGGTTTTCAGAGTTTCTTTATTAAAATAAATCAGGCCCAGGTTAGTTCCAATCCAGAAATGATTGCGGCTCTTTGCCGGAATAATGGTTTTAATAACCATATGATTCCCGCTTATTGGTATTATATTAATGCTCCCATTGGTATAAATAGCCAATCCGCTTTCAGTACCAAGCCAAAGTTTCCCTTCATTCTCGCATAATGACCATACCGACTGATCAAGTTTTTCAAAAGAGCGAAATGATTCTCCATCAAAAATAGTTAATCCGGTACTGTTTCCTCCAATTATTTTTCCGTCATATTCTACAATTTGGTAAACGCTTGCTGTTTCTTTGTTTTGTAAAATCACCGGTTTTGCGCTAAAAGATTTATAATAATAAATAATTCCTTTTTTACCGGTTAACATGAAATATTCACCGTTGGCAGAAATAAATAAATTCTCCAGGCCATCAAGAATTTGTAATTTGTTTTCTCTAATTAATTTGAGTGAGTGCACATCAAATTCAAATAGCCCTTCAAGGCTTGCAATAAGTATATTCTGATTAGGCAAGATCGCAGCCACTGCTTTCTCTCCTCCGGCAGGCAGGTGAGGAGAAAAATTGACAAGGCTGTTCTTGAAATAAAAAACCCCGGCATTAGTGCCAATCCACATGCGGCCATGCATATCCTGTGTTATTGAATATATATAATTATTAAAAATTTCAGGAAAAAAATTCCTGAGATTTTTATTATTAATAATACGTTGCAATCCTCCTGAAAAACCAATCCATAAATTTTCCTCATTGTCTTCCCAGTAAGATAATACAGTATTGTTAATCAAATCTGATCCGCTTTCAAAAACCTCAGCTTTCTGATCCAGTGAAACAACCTGGTACAAATGTGAGTCATTCATAAACCAGATAGAACCAGACTTACTCTGGTTTATCTTTTTAATCACAGAAAAAGGGATGTTAAATTGCCTGTTAAGTGGCTTCCCTGTATTACCTTTTTTTAGCCTCAATGTTGAGACATGAAAAAATCCCCGGGAAGTAGAAAACCATACATTGTTAGTCCCGTCAACAAAAACAGTATAGCAACGGTCTGATAACAATTTATGAGGCTTTTCATTTCCTGCCTGATAAAACAAACCTATATTGGTAGCAAAATATTTTTCAAACCCAGTAGTGTCTTCAGAAATAGCATTAATGTTTTTAGGTAATTGTGGAACATCATGACTAATCAATCGCTGTTTGTTACTATTGTCGAGCATAAAGACACCTTCATTGCTTAGAAACCATTTGTTATCAGATTTATCAATGAAAATTGAATTAAATGCGATAGTGGTAAAAAGTTTATTAATAATGGAATCATTTCTAAAAACGCTTATCCCTTTAGTAGTTGCAATATATATTATCCCATTCTGATCCTCCTTAATGTCAGATATTGAGTTATCGCTCATTCCTCTTTTAGTGTCAAATACTTCCATGTCCCTGCCATTATATCGTACTACTCCCGAATTGGTACCAAACCACATATATCCCTTTTTATCCTGCAGAATGGAAGAGATATCTTCCTGAGGAAGTCCGTCCTCCGTTCCATACAGTATATATGGGAGATATCCAGTTTGAAACTTTTCATAATAATTCCTGATGAATTCTTCAGGTCTTAAAAATGATCTTCCTTCCAATACTTTGTTTAATGCATTTAACAATCCTTTATCTTCAGATTCCGTAATAAATCTTTCTATAATACTTTTCAACTCAGGCTGATCTTTTCTCAGAGCCCAGCACAGATCAATACTTCCTAAAGAAATTTTTTGATCCAATTGCGGATATAGAAAACCATTCAATATTATGGTATAATCGGCCCGTCCCTCCACCACAGCATTGATAAATTCACTTACCTTTCCATATACCAGGCTATCAATACCATTTTTCAACAATATCCCCTCATAGATTGTGCCTTCGCCAGTAATACCAACATAATTTTTTAGATCTTCAATAGTTTGTATATCAATCTCGGGTCGTGCAAGTACTGAATACTGTGTTTTATAAACCGGAATCAGGTCTACCTTATCCTGTCTCCACTGAAGATGTGAAATCAGATCAGTTGCCACATCAAAATAATGGAAAATCTCAGGAGTATAAACACTGTCTTTTACAATTTTCCTCCTGCTATCCTCCCAATAGGCTCCAAATGTTGGAGTTAAAACATATTCCATTTTTACGCCCAGATAATCAGCAAATTCTTCAGCCAGGGCATGCATAAATTGTTTATCGCCGGTTTTACTGTATACAAAATCGCGTATGCGTAAAGCCACAACAATCTTTTTCGAATCAAGGATTTCCTCAAGATCCCTGTGAATAGGTTCCAGGGGCGTGTGTGGATCAATTTCCTCAACAAACTCGGAATATTTTTCATCAAAACGTTCTTTAAAAATGCGATCAAGGATCCCATTATTTTCAATAGCCTTAAAAAAGTTTTCAACCTCATCTTTTAATGGATTTCCCTTTTCTATGGCCCAGGCAGATTTGTTAATCTGGTTGATAGGGATCTCCCACTTGAATTTCCTGTTATTATCTTTTATAAAAGTCAGGGCCTCATCAGCATCCACTACAACACCATCAATTTCTCCTCTTTTCAGCATTTCTTTAGCCTCATTCGAGGTCTTAGTTTTAATAATGATAATCCCGCCATCGATTTTTTCATTTATTATTTCCAGGTGTGAAACATAACTGGTTCCTTCCATCACACCTATTCTCATATTTTTAAGCTGTTCAAGATCTTCAATCTTTTTTGCATCAGAGGGGAGAACTAATAACTCTGCTGATATCAGTGTTTCAGCAAAATCGAAAAGTTTTTTCCGCCATTCAAGAATTGTAAAAGTACTGCAGATAATATCGGCTTTTTTTAAAGCATCAGGAGTGTAATTATAATCAGGATTGGTTTCAATATCATCAGGAGTAATTCCATCTTTGCTAAAAACCTCATCCCAACTGATGATCACTTCTTCAACTTCAAGATCAAGGAATTTGGCAAATTCATATGCCAGAGGATAGTTTATTGTATTCAGGTCAGCCGGGTCAAAGGCTATTACTAACTTCCCGCTTTTTTTTATTTCATCAATTGATCTTGAATAAGAGACTTTACAAGATAAAACAAGTAATAAAACGAAATATCCGAAAATACGAAATGGTGACATATTTGAATATTTAATAATTAAAACTATTACCACCAGGTCAGGTTTCCTTCTTTATTTACTGTAAAAATTCTTTCAGGCCTGTCTTTTGTAGGAATAGTATTTACTAACCAATACATGGCACCTGATGGTATATCATTAAAGAGTAAAGGTTTTCCCATAGCTTTTTGTTTTCCTGATGAAATCCATTTGTCATCCCAATAAAACAACTCATAAGTTTCTCCCTCTTTCAAAAAAGTCTTTTCGACAAAATCAGTTGTTTCCTTTGTAACTCTTTTTGTGGTTGAAATTAATTTCAGGCTGATTGGACTATCAACTTCAGGCCTGTTTTCTTCTACTTCTCCTTCCTTTGTTAAAATAAATTGATTACCTGCCGGTATAATTTCCCCGTTAATAAAAAAAGCAGGAAGATATGCTATGTCGGTTCCCATATCTGTAAATCTGACCATACCTTCATCTTCAATAAAACTCCAGTGAATGGCTTTCCATTCACCGGTATTAAATACGCAGATATAAGCAAAACGTATACTGTCAGGTATTTCCCTGGTTAGAAGCTCAACATCCGAGACAGGAACATATTCACGTGTAACATCTACAATTCCATTCCTGTTAATATATGGAGGAGCTTCCTCATTCTTTTTTAAAATTGCTGCCAAAGATTCAGGTTGTAATGCGAATGTTTTCCGGTAAACCTTAGCTTTGGCCTGGTTCAATTTATAATGACCAGGATTAGCTTCGCCTCCCATAAAGATCACGATCTTACCATCAGCACCCACAACTGCATTCCATGCATGATTGTTCCCTGATTTTGCCCAATATGGAGTAAAATCACTCATGACCGGTATACCGTTTGCCCGCATTGCATAAATGGCAAGATTGGTCATGTCTTCACATCTGCCCATTTTTCCCTCCACCATTTCAGTTAATCCCAGATCAGTAGCATGCTCATAAAAGCGTGGGTCAAACCTAAACCAGGATTTAATGTCATTGTTGATCCAATTACAAACTTCAACCGGATCATTTACATCTTGTATTGAATCCTTCAGCCAGGAGTAATCTTTTTCAAAGTAGCTCCTCCAATCTTCCAACGGCTCATTGGTGCTTCTGTATGGAAGAATGTATTCACAAAACTGATCAAAGTTCAGAAATTTTGTCCAGGGATTATTTTCCCAAACTTCAAATGCCTGATTTACATTATTGATCAGATAATCAGCCGAAATAATTTCATAATCATATTTAAACTCAACTTTCTGCTGATGTAGTTTCCCACGAAATCTAACAATGGAATCCCATGCCCTTGTCATAGAATTATAATCAGGGTAATTTAGTGCAGAAAATCCAATTACATTATCATCAGAGTCTGAAACCTCAAACCTGGCAAAACCTTTGTCCTCCATATTTTCAATCAGAAAATAAGCAGCTTTGAGCTTTAATGCATTTTCTTTAGATTGAAATTCTTTAATAACGTTTTCGAGCTCAACCCTATTCGACCCGGATTTTTTAAGAACAATTAAAACACTGTCAGGCACCTTCTCAAAGTTCTGAGTACAAGATATTGCAAAAGCAACTACAATCAAGAAAATTATTAGTCGGTTCATCAGTTAAAAGAGTTAATGATTATTTATAAAAAAGTATTGATTTATCTTTGCAGTGAATTCAAAACAAATTTAACCCATTATTGGTTCATGCAGAAAGAAATAGGTGAAAATATCTATTGTAATGATCCTTTCAAGCGTTCCCGTTTGAAAACCCGTGAAGTATTTATAGGAAAAGTGCCTTTGGGGGCTAATCATCCAATACGGATCCAATCTATGACCAATACATCAACAATGGACACTGAAGGTTCTGTAAATCAGTGCATAAGGATAATAAAAAATGGTGCTGATTATGTGAGACTTACCACACAAAATATTCAGGAGGCTGAAAACCTGGCTGTAATTAAAAAAAAATTGAAAAAAAAGGGATTTCTGTTTCCTCTGATTGCCGATGTTCATTTTAATCCCAGAGTGGCTGAAACAGCAGCAAGAATAGTTGAAAAGATACGTATCAATCCCGGGAACTTTACATCATCTGATGAGAATGGAATAATGTCAATTCGCAAAAAACTGGTTCCATTAATCCGTGTTTGCAAAAAAAATGGAACCGCAATGAGAATTGGTGTTAATCATGGTTCACTCTCGAATAGAATTCTTGAAAAATATGGTGATACTCCGGAAGGAATGGTTGAGTCAGCCATTGAGTATTTACAAATTTGCCGGGAGGAAGATTTTCACCAACTGATATTTTCTATGAAATCCAGCAATACTCACATAATGATACGGGCTTATCGTCTTTTGGTTCACAGAATGTTGAAGGATGGGTATGTTTATCCAATTCACCTGGGTGTAACTGAGGCAGGTGAAGGAGAAGACGGGAGGATAAAATCAGCAGTAGGTATTGGCACTTTACTTGCCGACGGTATTGGAGATACTATACGAATATCTCTTACTGAGGACCCTGAAAAAGAGATTCCTGTAGCATGCAAATTTGTAAATTTATTTGAAAACCTGTCTTATGATTTTTTACCTCAAAAAAGATTAAAATACCCTGTTAATCCATATCAATACCGGAAACGGTACACCAACCAGATATTAAACATTGGTAATAACAATGTTCCTGTTGTAATAAGTGATATTTCAGGTATTGAAAAAGTAACATCAAAGCATATTGCAGATTATAATTTTGTTCTTAATCCAAAGCTTAAAACCTGGGAAAGGAAAGAACAATCGCCTGATTTTTTGTATTCAGGTTCCCAAACTCCTGACTTTATCCTGCCCGTTGGCTGTACTGGAATTGTGGATGCAAAGGTTTGGAAAATGGTGCAAGGCAAAACAAATAAATATTATCCGATTTTCACAGTTCGTGAATTCCTGGATTCTTCTCAAAAATCAGAAGTGTTGAATTTTGTTCTGGTTGAAGCTAGTGATCATATACCGGATAAAATTGAAAAAATTTGTTCTGATCCAACAGTTGTACTTATACTTGAAGGAAAAAATCCTGACGGATTTTATAAACAAAAAGCCTTTTTCTCCGAAATAATTAATGCGGGGTATTTGGTGCCCATTATTTTAAAAAATATTTATACACAATCTGATGTTGAGACAGTTCTTTTAGCAAGTTCTTCTGACTTTGGAGGTTTGTTGACAGATGGACTGGGTGATGGAATCTGGTTAGATTCTGGCACTGTATTAGCCCCAAAGGAATTAATATCATTATCTTTTGGGATCTTGCAGGCCTCAAGGTTACGATCTACCAAAACCGAATATATTTCCTGTCCATCGTGCGGAAGGACTTTATTTAATATTCAAAAGGTAACAGCAAAGATCAGGGAAAAAACGCAGCATCTGAAAGGGTTGAAAATTGGAATTATGGGTTGTATTGTAAATGGTCCCGGGGAAATGGCAGATGCAGATTATGGTTATGTTGGTTCAGGAACCGACAAAGTTACGTTATACAAAGGTAAAAAGATAGTTAGACGAAATATTCAGGCCAAAAAAGCAGTTGACGAATTAATAAACCTGATCAAAGAAAACGGCGATTGGGTGGAACCCTGAATCCTTTAAACATTTGACAAACTGAATGAACCGGATGATTAATTTAGATATTTGATCACCTCATTCAGGTCACTGTTTCTTGGGAAAAGAAAGCATCTGATCCCAAATTTTCGGGCAACGCTTATATGCTGCTCTGAATCATCAACGTAAAGCGTCTCCTCAGGAATTAAATTACTGTCATTTAATACGTATTTAAAAATCTCCGGATCAGGCTTTGCCATTCCCAGAATATGGGAATAATAAAATTTTTCAAAAAGATCTCTCATACCATTAATTCCAAATTCTTCCTTTAAAATCCCTGAGTAAATCTCTTCATGGAGAACATTGGTATTACTTAATAGAAATGTTCTGTATTTAGATTTCAAATTTTTAAGGATTATTATTTTCGTTTCCTGAAAACCAAGGATCATTGCATTCCATGCTTTATCAATTTTTTCATCCGGAATATTTTTATTCAGCCTGTCGCGTATTCCTTGTCTGAATTGATCGGGATTGATTCCTCCAATTTCAAATTTCCATAAAGTTTTATGATCAGTATATTCCTGTTTTATCATTTCCCTTGTAAATCCAATTTCAGTAAAAGCCTGGATTGTTTTTTCCATATCAAGGTCAAGGAATACTCCTCCCAGGTCAAAAATGATGTTACGAATTGTATTCATAGTCTTTTCAATAAAAATAATTTATAATTTTGAACAGACAGAATAACAAAAATAAAATAATTTGTAACTAATTATCGTGAACAAGGAAAAAACAGAATGTATTATTACTAATTGTTATATGTTAATTTTTATACGTTAACCGTTTTAAGATATTTATTTTTCAGTTTTAATGAAAATTGGGGACCAATATTATCAGTCTCTCTGGGTAAAAGAAAATGATCCGGAAATTATTCAGATTATCGACCAGCGGTATTTGCCTTTTGAGATCAAAATAAGGAATTTGAAAACTCCTGAGGATGTATCGACAGCTTTAGAGGATATGTTCGTAAGAGGAGCTCCTTTAATTGGTGTTGCTGCTGCTTTTGGGGTATATCTTGCTGTTTTGAAACACCGCAACTCCCGGAATATAAATTTCAAAGTGAAACAGGCGGCAGAAATGATTAAGAAAACAAGACCAACTGCAGTTAATCTTGCCAATGCAGTTGATCGTATGGTAAAAATCACTGAAAAAGCAACCAATATTGATGATAAAATTCAGCATACATTTGATGCTGCACAAAACCTGATGAGGGAAGAAGTTAACGCATGTAGAAAAATTGGTGAATATGGTATTAAAATCATAAAAAGGATTTCATCAAACAAAGGTAGAGACCCGGTAAATATTCTTACTCACTGTAATGCAGGTTGGCTTGCTACAGTTGATTATGGGACAGCAACTGCTCCTGTTTATCTGGCTCATGATAAGGGAATTTCCGTTCATGTTTGGGTAGATGAAACCCGGCCCCGAAACCAGGGAAGCCGGCTAACTGCATGGGAGCTTGGTCAGCATGGGATTCCTCACACTGTCATCACAGATAATACCGGGGGTTATCTGATGCAAAAAGAAATGGTGGATATGGTGATTACCGGAAGTGACAGGACTGCATTAAACGGAGATACTGCAAATAAAATCGGAACATACTTAAAAGCCCTTGCAGCAAAGGATAACAATGTTCCTTTTTACATTGCATTGCCCTCTTCTTCAATCGACTGGACATTGAAAAAAGGATTAAACACAATTCCAGTCGAGCAAAGAGATCAGGCAGAAATACATTATATTGATGGCCTGTCAGATAAAAACATAATTGAAAAGGTGAGAATCACTCCTCAATTCAGTCCTGCATTAAATTACGGATTTGATGTCACACCAGCCAGACTGATTACTGCTTTAATTACTGAACGCGGAATTTGCAAAGCAACAAGTAAAGGAATAATGAAACTTTTCCCTGATAAGTTATTATCATGACCCAGGATGATGGATATATCAAATTCCGCTGCCACTGGAAAAAGACAGGTCCGGTTTTACCTGAAGTTCTTTTTAATAAGATCAACAAATGGCGAAACAGGCTGTACGAAATGAAACTGATTGGAGCATATAAAAATGGTATTGGTTATGGCAACCTCTCTATCAGAATAAGTGGAACTAATAACTTCTATATTAGCGGATCAGCAACTGGTAACTTCAAATTCACGGGCCCTGAGCATTATACAGTTGTGACAAACTATAATTATGAAAAAAATTCACTTTCTTGTTCAGGGCCAATCAAAGCATCATCTGAGTCTTTAAGCCATGCTGCCATATATGAATGTAATAATAATATCAATGCCGTGATACACGTGCATCATTTAAAAATGTGGGAAAAGTATATTAACGACTTACCAACCACTAATATGGAATTCAGTTTTGGTACTCCTGAAATTGCGAATGATATTGCCAGCCTCCTTCAAAATGAAAAAAATTTAAATACCGGGATTATTATTATGGGAGGTCACCGTGAAGGAATATTATTTTTCGGAATTGACATTGACGAAACCGGCAAACTTACAACTGATTACTATAATTTAGCGAAAAATGAATAAAATAGCTATCATAGGCGGAACAGGACTGGAAAATCCTGATATCCTTAAGGAATCAGACGAGAAGAAGGTGAAAACCCCGTATGGAGATCCAAGCTCAAGTTTCCTTACCGGAAAAATTGAAGGAGTAAACGTTGTACTTCTTTCCAGACATGGACGCGATCACTCCATTCCTCCAACACAAGTTAATAACCTGGCAAATATTTATGCTATTAATAAACTTGGTTGTACTCATATTCTTGCCACAACAGCATGTGGAAGCCTGCGTGAAGAAATTGGCCGTGGAGATCTTGTTTTCCCTGACCAGTTCATTGACTTTACACGCCACAGACAGGTAACCTTCCATAATAATTTTATAAATGGTAAATTGAATCATGCGCCTATGGCGAATCCTTTTTCTGAAGAAATAAGAGACAGTCTGATAAAATCTTCTCTTAAATCAGGCCTTTCTTTCCATCAGAAGGGAACTGTGATTACCATTGAAGGACCAAGGTTTTCCACACGTGCTGAATCAAAAATGTTCAGGATATGGGGAGCTGATGTGATTAATATGTCGATTGCGCCTGAGGTTATACTTGCCAATGAAATTGGAATTCCTTATGGATGTGTTGCAATAAGTACTGATTATGATTCATGGAAGGAAGACGAGGATCCTGTCACCTGGGAAGAGGTATTAAGAGTTTTCGAGCAAAATGTTGAAAATGTGCTTCGTTTATTGTTAAATACACTTCCCCTGATAAAATAATTTTTCAGGTATTGTTAATTTTCATACAATTCAGTAATTTTGCCGGTCATTAATTCAGGGCCCATCCGCCTTCGTTAAAACTTCGGCGGATAAATCCTGAACTTTGTATTAGATATTGAAATAGTAAAAAATAAAATTCAGGGAAAATTTGGATAAAAAGTTAATTTTGCTTGTCGATAAAATATTACAGGGCCCATAGCTCTCCCGATAACGATCGGGAGGTTAGAGCCCAGTTTAGTTGACTTTTTGTTCTTTTATTTGTAAATGAATATTTTTCTGGGCCCATAGCTTCCGCCTTCTCCGCTCTTGCGGATTAGTCGGACAGGCAGCTAGTCCCGTAAAACAAGCAAGCTTTGCTTGCCATGTTTTACGAGGATCCTCGAAAATCAATCAACCCCGATTCATCGGGATTGTGATTTTCGGGATTAGAGCACCTGACTCAGTCAGGCATTAGGACTGAAGTTTAAGAAAAAAATTTATTAGTTTTACGTTACATAGGGCCCATAGCTCTCCCGATAGCGA
>JAUWMO010000238.1 GCA_030613125.1 Bacteroidota bacterium
GTCTAAGGGGTCTAAGGGGTCTAAGGGGTCTAAGGGGTCTAAGGGTCTAAAGGTCTACAGGGTCTAAAAGTCTAAGAGTATATGAGTCCAGGGGCAAATATTTTCACTCTTCGACCTCTTCGACTTTTCGACTTTCGACTGTTTTAATGACCCTATGAAATATTCAACAAGTTGAATTTCACAGGGTAAACCATTGAATGACCAACGACTTGGAAGGTCTTATAATATTAATTTCAGGATACGTCAGGCAGTTTAAACTTTCTTTCCTGCTATTTTAATTTAATTGCGAATTCGTTAATTTCTTAATAACGGTTGGCTATGACCACGTTATAGGCTGGCTCGCCAAATCTTCATTAATTTGTTTTGATAAATCCTTCAGCTGTCATTACTGGGATTCTTGCCTTTTTATAATCCTTTAAATTCCTGGTTAAAAGAATTTCTACTTTGTTTTCAATCGCAGAATAGTATTGAATTGCATCCTCAAAATCCTTAAAGTCAGAGTTTAATGATAGTTCTAAAATTTTTTGATCCAGTGGAATTATTGAAACTAAAACTTTAAATTGATTCAGTATCTTCCTGGCCTCTTTATCAGATTTTAACCGGGAAAGCATGTAATGCATATTTGCAATTGTCAGGGCAGAGATAAATAGCTTAACCTTATTATGATCTGCTTTAGTAAATAATCTTGCTGCAAATGTGTAGTATGGTTCTCTTTTAGCTAATAAATCATAAATAACATCAGTGTCAACCAGGACTTTCTTCATAAGCTAATATTTATTCAATAAATGATCGGTATAATCTTTTTTAAAGTCAAAGTCATCTGGTATTTCAATAATTCCGCTTAAACTCTGGACCAATGGAGAAATGTCTTCATGTTGAATTTCATCCCTTGTAATTGCATTTAAATAAGATTCAATTATCCTGGAAAGACTTACGTTCTTGCTTTTAGCATATTTCTTTGCCTTTTCAATAATATTTCGGTCAAGTTTAATAGTAAGTTTTGTGTCCATAGTATTTGTTTTATACGTACAAATATATAAAATATGTACGAATAATCAAAATATCGACTTATATTTGCCTCTTCGTTTACCGGTTTCCGCACCAAAAGAACTCTTGCCCCATTCAAATAATAGAAACATATTGATAAGATTTGGTGAGTATTAGCAAATTTACAATAAATTGCCTGAACCCAATCATGTTTCTTATCACTCAATAGCCCAAACAGTCCTGTAAAAAACAACTCAAATACAATATATTATATAAGGCAAAGCCAAAAGAACACATGCACACTGAAGGCCCGGTTGCAGAGTCTAAAGGTCTAAAGGTCTACAGGGTCTAAGAGTATATGAGTCCAGGGGCAAATATTTTCACTCTTCGACCTCTTCGACTTTTGACTTTTCGACTTTTATTATTTTTGACACTTCTTCATTACAATAATTTTTTTACTTTTATTTAGTATATTTATGTAATCCGGAAACTAATACCCTGATGATCTGCAAATTATACAATTACTTAGAATGAGATCAAAAAACAAATATTATTATATCATTTTTACACTTGTTATTACTATGGTGCTTACATCTTGCCTGTCAAAGGATTCAGGATGGCAAATGGCTTCCACTCCTATTAAATCCAAATGGGCTGATAAAATAGATCCAAAAAATCCCTGGCCGGAATATCCACGACCTCAGATGGTACGGAAAAAGTGGAAAAACCTGAATGGGCTATGGAATTATGCAATAAGGCCTGCTGATCAGGCTCAACCAACCGATTGGGATGGCAGGATCCTGGTCCCCTACCCTGTCGAGTCAGCCCTTTCAGGGGTTAAAGAACAAGTTGGAAAGGACAGCTTACTCTGGTATTTCCGGAATTTTTCTGTCCCCAAAAGTTGGAATGGAAACCGTATTTTGCTTCATTTTGAAGCAGTTGACTGGAAAACAACTGTATGGATTAATGGCAAAAAAGCAGGAACCCATAAAGGTGGTTACAACCCTTTCACCTTTGATATTACCGGTTTTTTAAATAAAACAGGAGATCAAAAATTAGTTTTATCAGTTTGGGATCCTACCGATGATGGCACTCAGCCACGCGGAAAACAAGTGAGAAATCCGCATGGCATATGGTATACCTCAACCACAGGGATCTGGCAAACCGTTTGGCTTGAACCAGTGCCTGAATCCTACATCTCCTCATTTCAAATTTCAACTGATATCGACAATAAATTACTTAGCCTTAAAACTGACACCAGGAATATTCAGAAAAGCGACCAGGTTAAAGCCATTGTATATTTTGACAATCAATTAATCGGTGAATCAAATTGCAGAGCAGATAGTTTCTGTAATTTAACAATTTCTGACCTGCATCTCTGGTCTCCCGGCGATCCAAACTTATATGATCTTTCAATTCAACTGATCAGAGAGGGGAAAATAATTGATAAGGTGGAAAGTTATTTTGGCATGCGGAAGATCTCTCTGGGAAAAGACAAACAAGGTTTTACAAGAATATTCCTGAACAATGAATTTGTTTTCCAGAATGGCCCTCTTGACCAGGGATTCTGGCCCGATGGGCTATATACTCCCCCATCAGATGAAGCCATGAAATATGATCTGGAAATGACCAGGAAACTTGGATTCAATATGCTCAGGAAACATGTGAAGGTTGAACCCAGGAGATTTTATTACTGGTGTGATAAATTGGGGATATTGGTATGGCAGGATATGCCCAGTGGTGACAGATATATCGGTTCACACGATCCTGATATTAAGAGAACCCAGGAATCCTCCTTGCAATTTGAGTATGAATTGGAACAAATGATTACATCAAAATTCAACCATCCGAGTATTGTCATGTGGGTACCTTTCAATGAAGGATGGGGTCAATATAATACTGCTGGTATAGTTGACTTTATAAAAATAATCGATCCTACCCGTCTGGTAAATAACACCAGTGGCTGGGCTGATCGTGGAGTGGGTGATATTCTTGACCTTCATCATTATCCAGAACCCGTTCTGCCGGAACCGGAACAGAAAAGGGCAATTGTTCTTGGTGAATTTGGCGGACTTGGCTATCCGGTTCCGGAACATACCTGGGTTGAGGAAAACTGGGGATACCGGAATATGAAGGATACTATTGAATTGATTAACAAATATGAAGAATTCTATTCAAATGTCTGGGATTTTATGGAGCAGGGCCTGAGCGCCTCTGTTTACACACAGATCACCGATGTGGAGACTGAAACTAACGGACTGCTTACATACGACAGGAAAGTTGTGAAGGTGGATGTGGAACATGTTTACAAGATAAATACAAACATCTTTGTTCCGGCACCTTAATTTTACCAGAAGAAGGCTTGTTCCTTAAAACTTAAACAATTGAACTGAAACAAGTAAAAAGCTACCCTCTAAGAAGGTGGCTTTGAATTGCACCCACTGGGGGCTTTATTAATAATGATCAAGGAATGATGGAATGATGGAATGATGGAATGATGGAAAAATGGAAAAATGGAAAAATTGTTACTTTCAAAGACTTGAACAGGAACCAATTCCAACAATCCAATATTATTCGCTGCGCTCATGAGATCGATCGCTTTGCTCTCTAAGTTCCAACATTCCCCGTCCGAACGGATGATTCCATTCAGCCGGGCGGGCAATAATTTTTATCATGTAAAACAAAAAAAATAAACGGATGAAACAGATACTAATTGTAATCGGTATTACCATTACTGTTGCCTGTTCAAAAAATCAGGTGCAGCATAACGATTATCCCATACAGCCTGTACCATTTACTCAGATAAAACTGACTGAGGGTTTTTGGCACAACCGGTCAGAGACCAATCGTAAAGTAACAATCCCATATAATTTTAAAAAATGTGAGGAGACAGGCAGGATCAGCAACTTTGCCAAAGCAGGAGGCCTGGAAGAGGGTGAGTTTGAAGGAATATATTTTAACGATTCCGATGTATTCAAGGTTATTGAAGGTGCCTCTTATTCTCTTCAGATACATCCTGATCCGGAATTGGAAAAATATCTTGATGATCTGATCGCAAAAATTGCCGCTGCACAGGAAGATGATGGTTACTTATATACAAACCGGACAATAAATCCGGAAAAAGCTGCAGATGGTGCAGGAAAAAAACGGTGGACCAACCTGGGTAGATATCATGAATTATATAATGTAGGGCACATGTATGAAGCAGCGGTTGCACATTACCAGGCAACCGGGAAAAAAACATTCCTGGATGTTGCAATAAAAAATGCCGACCTGGTAACTGATGTATTTGGACCCGGTAAAAACATGGGGGTGCCCGGTCATGAAGAAATTGAAATCGGGTTGGTTAAACTCTACAGGGTTACCGGTAATAAGAAATATCTTGATATGGCGAAATTCTTTATTGACCAACGTGGAAATTCTGAAGGTCATGAATTATATGGCGAATACGCCCAGGACCATAAACCGGTCATTGAACAGGAAAAAGCTGTAGGCCATAGTGTGCGTGCAGGCTATCTGTACTCCGGGATGGCCGATGTGGCAGCCCTTGCAGGTGATGAACAGTATATTGAAGCATTGGATAAATTGTGGGATAACGTTGTATCAAAGAAACTGTACCTTACAGGTGGTATTGGCGCCAGCCGCCATGGTGAAGCTTTCAGTGAGGAATATGACCTCCCAAATGCTACTGCGTATACAGAAACATGTGCTGCAATTGCAAATATGTTATGGAATCACCGGATGTTCCTTTTAAAAGGAGATTCAAAATATATGGATATTTTCGAACGTATCCTTTATAATGGTTTCCTGGCTGGTATATCATTGGAAGGAAACACCTTTTTTTACCCCAATCCCCTGGAATTTGATGGGAAATATGCCTTCAATCAGGGTGCTGTTTGCCGTTCTCCATGGTTTAATTGCTCATGTTGTCCGGTGAATATTGTCCGCACCATTCCATCTTTACCTGGCTATATCTACGGAATCAAAGAAGATAATATATATATCAACCTGTTTATTAACAGCCTGTCATCATTAGTTGTAGAAGGTAAAGAGTTTATATTGACTCAGGAAACTAATTATCCATGGGATGGCAGGGTCAGGATTACAGTTTCAGCAGTTAAAAGACTTCCTGCCTCCTTCAAAATAAGAATACCGGGATGGGCCAGAAATCAACCTGTACCAGGGGATCTTTATCATTATTATCAAAAATCAAAAAATAAAGTACTGATTTCAGTGAATGGACATGAATCAGACTTTTCGCTTGAGAATGGTTATGCAGTAATTCGCAGAACCTGGAAGGACGGTGATGTGATAGAACTTGATATTCCTCTGAATGTACGTAAAGTTATAAGTAATTATCAGGTTGAAGAGGACAGGGGTAAAATAGCTATTGAAAGAGGTCCGCTTGTATATGCCATTGAAGGAATTGACAATAATGAAAATGTTTTTAACTTGTTATTCGATAAAAATGAAGCTTATAATGCTGAACACCATCATGATATTTTAGGTGGAATTTCAATAATCAGCGGAACTG
>JAUWMO010000017.1 GCA_030613125.1 Bacteroidota bacterium
ATCATATCTGCGGAATAGGCAACGGAGATGTGTTCGGTGGTTACGGTCATACACGACTTATAATATTTCTTTGAAACTTTTGATATTAGGTAACCTGCTGACACTCCGAGTATTAATGCAGCAATGAAGACCAAAAAATATTTACGAAAAAAATTAATAAATCTGATAAATAATTTAATCAAATCAATCTCATCAGAGTTTTGTTGCTTTTTGTCACCTGTCATTGGTTCATAATTGTTTTTAAGAAAGAAAACAAATTTAATACTAATCAACAAATTATCATTATTATTTTGGGTATTGACAAAATGGAGGCTCTTTTAATGAGTATGATAATTGCTTTTATTATTTCCTGATTATCTCAATTTCATTATTTATACTTAGCTTTATAATTGAAGAAGGTTTTCCGGGTGTAATATCTTCCTGACCCCATTTCACTATAAAATCGACTTGAGTTAATATTGATTTTTCAAGATTTTTAAAATTTACCGGATAGTTCTTCCCTGAAATATTGGCAGATGTTGAGACAATGGGTTTTTTAAAGCGGGATATTAATTCCTGACAAAACTTTGTTTTACAGATCCTGATTCCAACAGACCCATCTGGGTTGATAAGGTTCGGAGCAAGATTTTTTGCACCCGGGTAAATTATAGTAAGAGGTTTTTCAGCTACTCCGATTAATTCCCAGGCAATTGATGGTACTACCTCAATATAATCGCAAATCATTTCAGGCTTGTCCATTAATACAAGCATACTTTTTTGATCTTTTCTTTTTTTTAACCGGTAAATCTTTTTGACAGGCTCAGAAAGCGTGGCATCACATCCAATACCCCAGATCGTATCAGTAGGATATAAAATAATTCCACTTTGTCTTAAAATATTTATAGCCTGTTCTATGGATTCCTGAAATGCCATTTAAAATGTAAAGGTTGAGATTTTATTCATTTTTATTTAATTATGCTGATTTTTTGAAAATATTTTCATGAAAAGCAAGTTTATTTATGAACATGTCTCAAGAGTTTTTGGGTATGATTATAAATCGTGAACTTTATTCTTTTTTTCAGTATTTAATCGTTTGATTTTAACATGCTTTAAATAGCTTAAAAGCGCATTTATTGAACAGACTTTTAATCCATAAAAACCCTCGAGAAATCCAAGTCTTATCACATAATCATAAAAGAATCTCCAGGTTGGATGAATAATTATTTTCAGAACAGAAGGCTTTTGACCTGAATCAAAATAGGCCTTTGCACTGATCGTTGAAAAGTGGTTTACTTTTTTTATATGTTCGTCAACGGAGGATTGTACGTAATGGAGCAGATTTTCTTTGATCTTATGGTGAGAAGATCCGGGTTCCAGTTTAAAGATATCATGAGGATTCACCCCTCCCCACTTTCCTTTTCTACGGTCAAATAATCTGAGTTTTCGGTCAGGATAAACTCCTGAATGTTTTAGCCACTTGCCGTAATAATTGTTCAAACGTTTAAATGAATATCCATCATATTTCCAGTTTTGTTTAACATTCAGGATCGATTCTTTTAATTTTTCTGAAAGCACCTCATCACCATCAAGAGATAAAATATAATCAAAACTGGCCTGTTCCATTGCCCAGTTCTTTTGTTCCTTATAACCTTCAAATTCATGTTCAATAAATTTCACATTATGTTTATGACAAATTTCTTTTGTCCTGTCTGTTGAGAATGAATCAATCACAACAATTTCATCCGCAACATCCTTGAGAGACTCCAGACATCGGTCTATATAGTTTTCTTCATTAAAGGTGATAATTACAGCGGATAATTTAAGCATTAGGCAAAAAAGTTGACGTTATTCAAATAGACCATAATAATATTTTTTTAACGCAAGTTCTGTACCAAATATTTTTACGATATCGGTATGTATGAAGATAATTAGGTTATATACTTTGATTGAAGTTAAAAGGATTTATGCCTTATTTATTAAATCCAGCAGTTTAAACAGGGATATTATATTCCCTAAGAGCATTATTCAAAGAGGTCTTCAGGTCAGTTGACTTTTTTCTTGTTCCAATTATTAATGCACAGGGAACCTGATATTCTCCGGCATTAAATTCTTTTGAATATGATCCGGGGATCACAACCGATCGTTCAGGTATAAGTCCCTTATACTCTTTAGGTTCTTTCCCGGTAACATCAATAACCCTGGTGGTCTTGGTTATCACCACATTGGCTCCAAGTACGGCTTCTTTTTTTACTCTTGCCCCTTCCACCACAATACATCTTGAGCCAATAAAACAATTATCTTCAACAATCACCGGAGCCGCCTGTATGGGTTCCAAAACTCCTCCGATCCCAACACCACCGCTAAGATGTACATTTTTTCCTATTTGAGCACATGATCCAACCGTTGCCCATGTATCAACCATAGTACCCTGGTCAACATATGCCCCAATATTTACATAGGAAGGCATCATTATCACACCCGAAGCCAGATAAGATCCATATCTTGCCAGTGCATGAGGAACAACTCTAACCCCTTTTTCTTTAAAGCCGGTTTTCAATCCAATTTTATCATGAAATTCAAATGGCTTCATTTCAATTACTTCCATCTTTTGAATAGGGAAGTAAAGTATAACAGCCTTTTTAATCCATTCATTGACTATCCAAATGCCTGATTCTTCATGTGCAACACGGATTTCCCCCTTGTCAAGCAAACCAATAACTTTCCTGATCACTTCCCTGGTTTCGTGCTCTTTCAGCAATTCCCGGTTTTCCCAGGATCTTTCAACTGTTTTTATTAAATCTGAGTACATCCTGATCTTTTTAAATTCAAACAAAGGTATATTGAAATTGCGTTATTTTGATAACATTATTGTTTATAAAAATATCTTTCTCTGATTTTGTATCTTTAGACAAACTAATTTAACATTCTCAAAATTAGACTAAGCAGTAAAGATTCAATTTTTTGAACAGGTTTATTTTTTACAATATATTGGTATTTATTACCACCTTCAATGTAACCGGATTCGAGTTGGCAGAGCCTGACAGTCTTGTTTCTGTAAATTGCCAGTTGAAAGACCTGAGTGAAAAACACACTATTCCTTATGCTCACATCGTTAATTCACGACTGGGTATTGGAACAACAAGTGACAGCCTTGGTTTTTTCTCTATCTATATGAGAAGGGATGATTCACTGTTTATTTCAGCCATTGGGTTTGAAGACAAATATTTCTTCCTTCCTCAATTCTGGCCATCAAATCATTTTGCTGGTATAATTCATGTCAGAGAAAAGGTGTATTTGATAAAAGGTGTATCTGTCCAGGTTCTTGGAAGTTATCAACAGTTTAAGCAAAAGGTTTTAAATGCCAAACCTCCAAAATCTCCTGCTGAGGAAGCACAGGAATACCTTCGGGAGATATCAAATGAAGAAGCCATAAAGTGGGATAAGGTTAGAGTTGGAATAAACTTCTCTGTTAAGACTCTGGAGGAGCGAAGTTTAATAAAATTAAAGGAGTTACTTGCCGCACAGGAAAAGAAAAAAATGATTAATAATAAATTTAATGAGGGAAACATTGGTGAGCTTACCGGTTTAAAAGGAAAAGAACTGCAGGATTTTATGAATTATTGTAATCTGCCTGAGGATTTCTTACTAAACTCATCTGAATATGATGTGCTGGTTGAGGTGAAAAATATATATAGAGGCTATATGAATAGAAAAGTGAAAAGAAGATAATTATTATTGTCTGTACAAATAAATTAAAGAAGTTAAGAATAACTTTAGCAAATATTCAATCAATAGTGAAAATCAGAATCCCTCAATACTCTGATATTGTAAAGGCTCATAAGAGGATCAAACCATATGTTCATAATACTCATGTACTGACTTCTTCAGGCATTAATTCAATTATTGGTAGTGAGTTGTATTTCAAATGCGAGAACTTTCAGAAAGTAGGCGCATTTAAGTTCCGTGGTGCAACTAATGCAATCCTTTCACTTAGAAAAGAAGATCTGGCCCGTGGTGTGGCAACACACTCATCAGGGAATCATGCGGCAGCATTAGCCCTTGCAGCCAGAATTCAAAAAGTTCCTGCCTTTATTGTAATGCCGGAAAATGCTCCGGAAGTGAAAAAGAAAGCGGCAAAAGGATATGGGGCAAACATCACTTTTTGTGAGCCAACATTGGAGGCCAGGGAATCTACCCTTAAGAAGGTGATTTTGAAAACGGGGGCTACATTTATTCATCCATATGATAATTATGATGTAATATGCGGCCAGGGAACAGCAACCCGGGAACTCCTGGAAGAAGTGCCTGATCTGGAGGTTGTGATAGCTCCGGTTGGTGGCGGAGGATTGTTAAGCGGAAGTGCGATAGTGGCAAAATCATTAAAACCAGGGATAAGGGTAGTTGCAGCTGAACCTCAAAATGCTGATGATGCCTTTAGGTCCTTTTATGAAAGAAAACTGATCCCATCCGTTAATCCTGAAACCATTGCTGATGGATTACTTACATCCCTGAGTCCACTTACTTTTAGTATTATTCTGGAAAAAGTAGATGACATCCTAACTGCTACCGAAGATTCAATCATCAGGGCTATGAAATTGATCTGGGAACGCATGAAGATCATTATTGAGCCTTCATCTGCCCTTCCGTTAGCCATTTTACTTCAACATAGAGAAAAAATCTCAGGTAAACGTATTGGTATTATAATTTCAGGCGGGAATGTAGAATTAACTAAAATGGCTTACTTTTTTCGTTGAATACCAGGGAACAACTAATAGGGTAATGATCAGAAAATTTCTTATGGATAGTTTTGAAATCGATTGATCTGAATAAATCGCTGTAAAGAATATAGTCGATACGATACGAAGGGAAGATTTGTGCATATGTGTTGCCCAGTCCTTTTCCTGACTCAACAAAAGCATCATTTAATCCTTTACTTAGAATCCGGTAAGTATATGATACCGGTGTGTCATTAAAATCGCCACAAACTATTACCTGGTAGGGTGATGCATGGATTAGTCGGGAAATTTCTTTAGACTGACCTGCACGTTTAATATAGGCATTTTTCATCCTGAAAGAAATATCCTGGATCTCCTCAATAGCCTCATCCTCAAAGGATTGGTCAATTTCAGTAAGAAACCTGATATTATCTAAGCCTAATTGAAAAGATTGCAAGTGATTATTATAGAGTCTGACTGTATCTGTACCGACAAGGATATCAGCGAAGATACTTATGTTAGATGTGTTTTTGAAACGGACTTCTCCCTTATTAATTATCGGGAATCTACTGAATATAGCAATACCATAATTCCTGCCGGAACCGGATTTATTAACAAACTTAACATATGAGTAAGGAGTCTTTTTAAGAATTTCCTTGAAATCAGAAAGTGAAAGGCTATATAGTTTTGAAACAAGGATTTCCTGTAAACAAACAATGTCGGCGTTTTCTTCTTTAATATAGTTAAGCATTTTCCCAGCAGAACTTTTATTATTTTTCTGATTATAAAAATTGAACAGCCTCACATTGTAAGAAAGTAGTTTGATCGGTTCGGGATTCAGATTTGCCGTTTGGTGATTTACACTATCGTTTGAGTAAGATAATTGAACATTATTAGACCCCCTGTGAAAAACCTGAAAATAATTTCCCATATGGTTCCAGCCTAAAAGAATCACTACCAGGATAAAAACCGATATCTTTTTCTTTTGGAACAGCCAGTATATAAGTAAAAAGAAATTCCCAATCAGAAAATAGGGATAGAATAATCCAAAAAAAGCGAAAATCCAAATGACTTCAGGACTTATCCAAACAGAAATATAAGCCAAAAGGATTGCTGTTACAAATAAAATTGTAAGAATAGATAAAATTAAATGGAGTAATTTTTTCAAATAGAAGGATTCATTATTTTTTATCACTCATTCTGAACAGAATTTCTTTTTCATTTTTAGTCAGACTATCATAGCCTCCTTTTGATATTTTATCCAGTATTCTGTTTATTTCTTCCTGCTCCTGCACTTTCATTCTGTTATAAGCCATGTCATTTTTCGGTGGTTTTTTATGTGTAACCTTTAGTTTCTTCCTCGGTTTAAACAGGCTGAATAAACTATCCAGGATTCGATCAAACCCTTTGCCAATGTTTTTGCCCTTTTTGTACTGAGCAGTATACAGGAATCCGAATATGGCACCGCCAATATGAGCAATTTTCCCTCCGGTATTTGTTGAAAAATCAAGAACGGAGGTAAACAGGAATACTACTATTGCAATATATTTTATCCTTACAGGACCTATCAACACCAATTGTACAATATAATTTGGAACATACACAGCAATGGCAATTACAATAGCCATTACCGCAGCTGAGGCGCCCAAGGCTAATGACTGATTTAAAATATTCGAAAAGGCGGGAAAAACATTAAATGAGAAAATGTATAAAAAAGCTCCTGAAAGTCCCCCCAGAAGATAAACAGTAGTAAGTTTCTTCTGGTCAAAATATTCAAGAAAAATTTTTCCAAACCAATAAAGCCACAATAGGTTAAAGAGAATATGCAGAAAACCTTGATGCAGGAACATGTATGTTACCGGTGTCCAGAACCGGATAGCAAGATCAGGAAGATACGCAGGAACAGCTAACAGGTTAATTATATCGAAATTACCGGATTGTACACTAAAAAGAAACAGAAATATATACAAGATCTTAACCACAAGGAAAACACCAAGGTTAATATATATAAGTTTTGTCAGGGATGAGCCTTCCCTGAATGATGCTTTTATTTCTTCAATCAAATTCATTTGTCTAATAAAAAGTTTTCTTGCTTTTTGCCCAGTATTTGATAAGAATAAAACCGAAAATCATACCTCCAAGGTGTGCAAAATGTGCAATATTGCTGCCAGGTTGAGTAAAAGCCAAAAATAATTCGAGAACTCCATAAAAAATTACAAAATATTTAGCACGGATAGGTATTGGAGGGAATAATAACATCAACTGTGTATTTGGAAACAGCATTCCAAAACCTAATAATACCCCAAATACAGCTCCTGAAGCTCCTACTGTAGGAATATTAAGTAACAGGTTTAGTTTGCCCATCAGGGGATCAACAAAATTTTTTCCCTGGTTGAAAGCAATATATCCCTCCTGGTAAACTGTCTGGATTTGTTCAGGAGTCATTTGTGCTTTTACAGATGCAACCTCTATCCAGTTTACAAAGGAATGAAGAGCTGCTGCCCCAAGGCCGGTAACAAAATAGAAAATAAAAAACCGTTTTCCGCCCCAGACACCCTCCAGAACTCTTCCAAACATCCACAAAGCGAACATATTGAAAAATATATGACTCAGATTGCCATGCATGAACATATGGGAAATGAACTGATATGGCTGAAAATTTTGTGAAGCTGGAAAGTAAAGTGCAAGTTTCCTTGTAAGGTCTAAGCCAAAAGATCTTTCAAAAACATATGTAGCAATAAAGAACAATATATTAAGAATGATCAGGTTCTTAACTACAGGTGGAGTTGTTCCTAATGCTGATTTAAAAATATTCATAAATTATTAGTTATTTAATCATTTTGTACAAGCAGATTTTTAAATCAATAAAAATAATAATAGCTGTAATTAGTTAATATATCTTATTCTGAAATGTGAAAAAAGCCTGGAAGAACAAATTGTTTAAATCCAGCAACAATACTTGAGCCAAAGTTATAAATTCCTTTGAAAACCCGTAATTGCGACAAATTGTCATAAGAGTAAATATTTACTTCAGCATGTTTTCAAACACGTCCAGATCAATAATAGTAAAAACGGGCTTACCGGAAGGAGAATAGTTAGGGGAAGAACATGCAAAAAGGTTATTAACTAAATTACTCATCTCTTCGCGGTTAAGTTGTTTGCCATAAGGAATGGCTGATGCTGTTGAAAGAGAAAGGGCAATTTTTTCTGAATGGTTCTTTTTCAGATCAGTTTGAGTAGCCTTATAAGTTTCAAGCAGAACCTCAATGATTTCCATGGGATCGTCAATTTTAGAATTAGTTGGAAAGCCATTAATAATTATACTGTTGTTTCCAAGATCTCCAATATCAAAACCAAGATGGTTCAGGTCTTTCATAATTTCTTTAAGAAGGGTATAGTCAGCGGGGTTAAGTTCCAATGACTGCGGAAAAAGATTTTGTTGTGTATATCCGGTATTATGCTCTTCAAATTGAATAAATCGTTCATATAAGATCCTTTCATGAGCCCTTTTTTGATCAATGACCATTAATCCTGATTTTACAGGAGCTAATATGTATTTATTTTTAAAATGAAAAAGAGCAAGGGTGGTCAAATCTTTTTCATGATAAAGCATACCCTGTACAGAGGAGGTAGTGTTTTCAAATTCACCTGAAGATCTCTTTTGTTGTTCCAAACCCTCATATAATTTTTGCCAGTTTTGAATATTTGTTTTGTCCGACGACTTAATCATTTCACTTTGAGCTTTTTCATCGTACCCTGTTTCAAAAGGATTAAATCCGGGATCAATGCCAATAGTTGGAGCACTTACTTTTCTGTTCTTATCTAATGCAGGGATATCAATGGCTCTGTCTGTGTTAAAATCAAGAGAAGGGACCACATTGAATTTACCAAGAGACTCTCTGATACTGGCATGCAGGATTTGCCATACAGAGCGCTCATCTTCAAATTTTATCTCAGTTTTTGTAGGATGAATATTGATATCAATATTGTTTGGGTCGATATCAAAAAAAATAAAGTATGATGGTATGGTTTCTGGTGGAAGGATCTCCTCGTATGCCTCTGTAACTGCTTTATGAAAATATGGATGCCGCATATAGCGGTTATTTACAAAGAAGAACTGCTCACCATATGTTTTCCGGGCAAATTCAGGTTTGCCAATGTATCCGCTAACTCTGACAATACTGGTTTCGGTTTTTACAGGTATAAGATTTTGGAGTATACCCTTTCCAAATATTCCGGAGATCCTTTGAAGTCGTGAATTTACTTCAGGCAGATTATAAATTTCCGAATTATTGTGGTATAATGAGAAAAGAAATTGTGGCAGAGTAATGGCAATTCGCTGGAATTCTATAATAAGGTGGCGGAGTTCTGTTGAATTTGTTTTCAAAAACCTGCGGCGGGCAGGAATATTATAAAATAGATTTTTAACCGTAATATTACAACCGGAAGAGCATGAAACAGGTTCCTGACTCTCCACCCTGGAACCGTTTATTCTTAGAAGTGTACCTATTTCCTCTTCTTTCCGCCGAGTTTTAATCTCAACCTGTGATACGGCAGCAATTGATGCAAGTGCCTCACCCCTGAAACCCATAGTGCGAATAGAAAACAGATCTTCAGCTTTTCTGATTTTTGATGTGGCATGTCTTTCAAATGCCATACGTGCGTCGGTTTCTGACATGCCACAACCATTGTCAATCACCTGAACAAGGGATTTCCCGGCCTCTTTCAGGAGGACCTTAATTTCTGTGCTTCCTGAATCAACTGAATTTTCAACAAGTTCTTTCACAACAGAAGCAGGTCGCTGGATTACCTCTCCGGCAGCGATCTGATTTGCAACTGAATCAGGTAGCAGATGAATGATATCTGGCATAAGAGACTATTTGGCTTAACGGAAGATTAATAACCAGGAAGCCAGGAAAAGAATAATTATTATTATAAATAATCGGATATTGGATTGTTTTTGCAGTTTTTTCCTCTTTTTTCTAAAATAATTTCCCATTTGGCCTTTCCTGATCTTAGGTACATATGCTTTACCATGATCAACCCCCATTTCATGTTCTATTTGCCTGATCCTCTGTTCCAGGTCTTCCTTCTGCTCATCATAATACCTGGGCATGAAATTAAACCTTTTTGGTTCATTTATCCTGAAGAAACTTGGCAAGAATGACATAATTTGGGAATAATTTATCTTACAAATTTACCTAATAATTTTTATTACTCATAAAATGAATAAAATTTTGAACAGATAGCTAATTTTAAAGATCATTAATTTCAACAGGATGTAAAAAAAATAGTATAACAGAATGATTTATAAACAAAACATAGCACAGTCAACGTTTAAAAAAGTATTTTATACACCTTAGTGACAGCCAGATATAAAATATGAAATACGTATTATAATACGTATTATAATACGTATTTCATATTCATGCATCAATTGTTATTTTTCAGGTTTGAGTTTTTCTCCGCAAAATCTGCAAAAGTGGGAATCCTTTTCATGAACTTCTTTTAAACAATCCGGACATTTTTGGGTTGTTACCGGGAATTGTCTGACCTTTGTAATTTCAGCGGTAACAATCCCTGTTGGCACTGCTATAATACCGTACCCCAAAATCATAACAAAGCTTGCAATGAACTGTCCCAAATTTGTTGCGGGAATAATATCTCCATAGCCAACAGTTGTGAGGGTTACTATTGCCCAGTAAACACCTTTTGGTATACTGGTAAATCCGTTTTCCTCACCCTCTATAAGGTACATAAGGGTGCCTATTATTATCACAATTGTAAAAACGGCAAAAAGAAATACACTGATCTTAGCCCAGCTGGCTTTCAAGGCCCTGATAAGGGTATCACCTTCAGTTGTGTATCTTGTAAGTTTGAATAACCTGAAAATCCTTAACAGTCGTAAGGCCCTTATGACCATTAAACCCTGGGCTCCGGAGAGAACTAAACCTATGAAGCTTGGTAAAATGGCCAACAGGTCAATGATGCCATAAAAACTAAATATATAACGTGACGGGTATTTCACAACCCATATCCTTAAAAAGTATTCAATTGCAAAAGAGAATGTAATAGTCCATTCGATAATGTATAGAATTTCGCCATACCTGCTTTCGATTTGATGAATACTCTCCATTATTACTGCAATAACACTAAGGCAAATAAGAATAAGTAAAAAAACATCAAATATCTTTCCCAATGGTGTATCAGCCTCAAAAATTATTTCATACAATCTGGTTTTTAATTTGGTTTTCATTTTTAATAAATATTTGGGATATTATTTTAGCATTAAAGATAGAAATTTGTATTTTTAAAAACCTTAGTTGTTTATGATCTTTTCCCCTTCACCGGAGGTGATCATCCAGTTACATAATTTTATATGCTTGTAAAAACGTTTGGAAGCGCTGTATACGGAATAAAGGCTACAACTGTGACAGTGGAGGTAAATGTATCCAGAGGTATCCGGTTTCTGTTGGTAGGCCTGCCCGATAATGCTGTGAAAGAAAGCCAGCACAGGATGGTTTCAGCTGTAGGCAGTGTAAATTTAGAATGGCCCGGCAAGCAGATCGTCATCAACATGGCCCCGGCCGATATACGCAAAGAAGGGTCAGCTTACGATCTTACTCTGGCCATTGGTGTACTGGCAGCCTCTGAACAAATTAATGCGGAGAAACTGGCTGATTACCTGATCATGGGAGAATTATCTCTTGATGGTGGTTTGCAGCCTATAAGGGGAGTGCTCCCAATAACCCTGCAGGCACAGGAAGAAGGTTTTAAGGGGATTATACTTCCGGAAAAGAATGCCCGGGAGGCAGCTGTAGTAAAAGGATTTGATGTGTACGGAGCCAATCACCTTAGCGAAGTAATCCGTTTCTTTAATGGTGAGCATGAATTTGAATTATGCCATGTAGACATCGAAAAGATGTTTGAAACACAGGTTAATAAATACAATCTGAATTTTGCTGATGTAAAAGGTCAGGAAACGGTAAAAAGAGCTTTAGAGATCGCCGCTGCCGGAGGTCACAATGCCATAATGATTGGGCCTCCGGGTTCAGGCAAGACCATGCTGGCTAAACGCCTGCCCACGATAATTCCTCCCCTTACTCTTGAAGAAGCTTTAGAGACAACAAAGATCCATTCGGTAGCAGGGAAGATGGAGAAGGAAACCTCACTTGTAATACAACGTCCTTTCCGGTCGCCTCACCATACGATTTCCGATGTGGCACTCGTGGGAGGAGGTACCTGGCCTCAGCCTGGGGAAATATCCCTGGCCCATAACGGCGTTCTGTTCCTGGATGAGCTGCCGGAATTCAAACGTACTGTTCTTGAGGTCTTAAGGCAGCCACTTGAAGACCGGATTATTACCATTTCCAGGGCAAAATTTTCAGTTGAATATCCTGCCAGTTTTATGATGGTAGCTTCAATGAATCCCTGTCCTTGTGGATACTATAACCATCCTGAAAAAGATTGTGTTTGTTCTCCCGGTATAGTTCAGAAATATCTAAACAAGATATCCGGTCCGCTTCTTGACCGGATAGATATCCATATTGAGGTGGTTCCCGTTCCTTTTGAAAAATTATCTGAAACAACTGAATCTGAAAGCAGTGAAATTATCCGTAAAAGGGTGATAGGGGCAAGAGTGATACAGGCAAACAGGTTTAAAGATTATAAATCAATGTTTTGCAATGCACAGATGTCGTCGAAAATGCTGAGAAAATATTGTGAGATAAATAAAGCGGGAACGGAACTTTTAAAAACTGCAATGGATAAACTGGGGTTATCGGCACGTGCATATGATCGTATCCTGAAAGTGTCCCGTACAATTGCTGATCTTGAAGCAAGCGAGAATATCCAAAACCATCATCTGGCAGAGGCCATACAATACCGCAGCCTGGACCGTGATAGCTGGGCAGGGTAATTGGAGTTTTGAATGTTGAATTTTGAATTATGAACCACTCCTCACGGGTAGGCCCTTGCCATCAACTAACGATTCCTGTCAACTTGGCTCGCTCGGGACTTTCGTGAAGAGATTCACTTGGAAGCACCCTATAGTATCCATGGATACATGGCGCACAATGAAAAACCCTCAGATTCACTCTGAGGGTTTGCTGTATCATTTTCATTTCCTTTGAGTGGTTTATTGCCAGGGACTTTATTAAATTTATAGAAAAAAATTATAGAAAAAAGCATAAATAAATATGATTTAGAAGAGGCAAAAATTAAAGATGAAATTCTTCGCTATTGTCAAGAAAAAGGCAGTAGGGCTTTAATTGATTCAATAGGGTTATTTCACGAAATTTTTAAAGGAAGATTAGAAAAGGATAAATTAATATATTGCCTTAATTTGATTGTAGAAGATGGTTATTTAGAGAATGATTCTGGTTTCTATAAATATGATTTTAGTGCTGAAAGATTCCTTTTAAAAGGTGGTTATACCCAAGAGTATGAAGATGAAAAAAAAATAGAATTAGGAGAAAACGTTGGGAATATATTTGATTTTGTAATTTCAGAAGCTATTGACGATAATATTAAAGAAGAATTTAGTAATGTCTCTGAAGGTCTAAATAGAATTGTAAAAGAATTTGAGAATGATGATACAGATTGGTACAATATTGGAAATTCTTGTAGAACTGTGTTAAAAGAATTTGTTAAAGAATTAATAAATAAGGGTAAAATAATTGTAGACAAAGATGAAAAAGATGAAGATGTTAAACTTCATCTTGGAAAATTAGTTTCAGATAAGACAAATCCTGGTAGATTTAGAAATACTCTCAAAAATTTAATTGATTCAGTCTGGGACCACATTCAATCAATTTTACATCGAAAAACAACCACTAAAGAGGAAGCATTAAGAGCATTAATATGGACAACATTATGTATAAATGAAATCGTAACTTTATTAGGTAGTGATAATTCTATAAAAGACTAATAGGTTGGCAATTTACTGAAAAATAAAAATGATTGAGGCAATAGGATCGGGTCATAGTCGCTGTATCATTTTTTATAGCTTATACTTAACGGTATCAAAATGTCTTTCATAATATTCCTGAATCAATCTCATTTCATCCTCACTTAATTCATCCATTTCTTCGGCTTTAAATTCGTTAACTTTGTTTATAGGAATAGTAATTTCACATTTATGTGGCATTGAAATTAGCAACGAAGTTTTATATACAACAGCCGCTTTGGTTGTTAGCCCTTTAGGATTAACTTTATTAAAATGAAATTATTTAAATTAATACAAGGTGAAATTAGAAAGAAAAGAATTAAGGCCGGATACTTTGATGGCCGATTCAAAAATAAAGTTCATAAGGATAAGAAGAAAGAACAATATTTAAAGTTAAGAAGAAAAAAAATTAAGAACTTATGAGGTAGTTAACTTTCTGTATTTTAATAGCTTGTTGTATTTTAACATATCTACTATGTTTGTGTAGACAAAATTCAGGACAGCACAATTCGCTTACCCTTCAACCCTTTGATTCTTCCACCTTTGGACCCTTGGACTCCTGTTTTCCGTACACATCAGAATATTTTGATTTTTGTTATTGCTATTTTTGGATGTTGCATTGCGGAAAACAGGGAAAGGCCATTCATAAAGATTATACCCTGCAATAGTTTTGCAAAACTTAGAGTAAATTTTTATTTTTTGTTGAGGATTTCAGATTCTTTAGTACCTTAAGAATAAGTGCCAGGCCCAGAAGGATTCCCATAAACAGTATAATTAAGGGTGAGCTGGACAGGTCCATGGTCCACGAAAAGTATAATCCCAAAATGGTAGCAATAGTCCCTATAATAAGCCCGATCAAAATTCTGAAAGACCACCTGGTAGTAAACAGAACAGAAATGGAGGCTGGGATAATAAGGAATGCAAATACTGTAAGTATCCCTCCTATACTTACGGCTTCAACAACCACAATCCCGAAGGTGAAATAGAACAGAAAATCCCAGATTTTAGGGTGGTTTAATTGAGACTGATTGTTAGCATAGTGATTGGTAAGATCTTTAAATTTGGACCTGAAAATATAGTGAAGTCCTCCTATGGTCAGTACAACAATAGCCAACCTCAATATCTGTGACCAACTTACCCAAAGTATACTGCCAGTAAGCATGTCATGAACATGCACATCCCCGCCGGCCCCTTTGTCAAGAATGATAACGACTCCTGTTGCCGCTACGGCATACGCTATCCCTATAATGGCCTCTAACGTGATCCTGATATTCTTGTTTTTCAGCATAGTGAATAATCCGGCGGCCAAAATACAGAAAATGTAGGCCATAAGGCTTTTTGAATCATGTTCATACACATGATCATGTGAACCTATATCCAGTTCGTGAAGAATTAAAGTTACAGCACTACCAAGCGCAGCGATCTGGGCCAGAGCAATATCAATAAAAATGATCTCCCTTTTAAGCACATGGATACCAAAGTAAACTGTGATACTGATTAACAGTAAACATGCAATAAGAGGTGCCAGCATGAATTCAAGTGCAGTCAGCATTATAGAATGTTTTGTGATGTATTAGCATTTTTATTTTTCATGGCCATTTTGAGAAAGGTCAGTAGAAATACGGTAATCCCCAACAGACAAACAATGGCAGGCCCGTTTGAAATGTTCAGGTTATAAGATAAATATATTCCAACAACAGAACCCAGTATTCCTATGATCCAACTCAAAATAAAACGGGTTTTCCAGTTACCTGTAAATAAAGTGGCTGCCGCAGTGGGAGCAATAAGTAATATAAAAACCAGAAATATGCCTCCAACTGGTACGGCCTTAACTATGACCACTCCAAAGCTAATGTAGAACAACAATTCATAAAGCCGGGTCCGACCCGGACTATACGGATAATCATTTGGTGATGAGGAGATACGAATAAAGTGTTTTCCAAATATGATATGTATAACTCCAATAGCCAAAAACAGTAACAGAATTGACCATACTTTATCCCAGGTAACCCACAGTATATTCCCTGTAATCGTTTTAGTGATGAAATTGGAACCTCCCGGGATTTTTTCTGCAAGTAGTATTGCCAGCCCCAAACCGAGGCAGTAAATAATACCAATGATGGCTTCCTGCGGAATAAGTTGTTTCCTGAACTTTGTAAGGGCAAACAGGGAAATAATGCTCAGGGTAAAAACATAGGACAGTGCCTGAACAATAAAAGATTCTTCAGCGAATCCAATTAGCAACCCTATCATGGTTCCGAGAGCCGCTATTTGTGCAACTGCAATGTCAATAAAAATAATGCCTCTGGATAAAATATGATTTCCAAAATAACTGAGGATTCCAGCAAGGATGATACTGGCTGTTATGGGAGGGGCCAAAAACAGTAGATTGTCGAGCATGAGATTTTGTTATTAGTTTATGTTAGAGCCGATTTGCTCAATCCAGTAGTCAACCAGTTGGAAATTGTTATTAATTCTTGGCACACCCTCAACAAAAAGTGGTAAAAACAAAGCTTTAACGCCGGTTTTATCTTCAATCATCTGGGGAGATTTTTTCTCAAAATAGCTGGCTACCAGCATCAATGTAATGTTTTGATCTTTGATCATCTGTATAATGTGTTGAACATGTTTGGCTGAAGGGGGAATTCCGGGTTTAGGCTCGATGTAGCCAATGATTTCCAGGCCGAATGTTTCTGCAAGGTAGGCCCAGTTCTTATGATAAGCGACCACCTTTTTCCCTCGGAATGGGTAGGCTTTTTTCAACCATCCACCCAAGTCATTTATCAGTTTTTCTCCTTTGTATTCTTTGTCAAGAAATTCAAAGAATGTTTGATTGTCGAGCATTTTTGACAGTGTTTCACCACCAAACATGTCCACCAGTTTATCACCAAAAAGTGCCCGATCCACCCTGTCAATGAAGGCATCTCTGTTCTTCCTATAATATTCTGAGTTTGCCGGATCCACTTTCATAAGTCCAATCGTTATGTTTTCAGCCATGATCTTCCAGTTGAGGGGACTGGTATTGATATGAGGATTTCCCATCAGGTGCACATCACCTTCTGTCCGGTCTCCCTTTTCAACTTTTTGAAGGATGCTGACACCATCAGACACTGAAACAAAACCAATCTCACCATCCATGATTTGCTTATTATGCGCTTTATCCAACAGGGTTGATGACCACATTTCCAGATCCATTCCGGTGGTGATCCATAGGTTGGCATTTTTTAATTGCATGGCATAACTGGGTTTTGGCGGGACAAAGTGTGGATCTTGTTCTCCTCTTGCAATAAACGATATTTCGGCATTTTCTCCTGCAATTTCCTTAGCAATGGTAGCATAATCGGAAAATGAACAAACGATGTTAAGGGTTGTGCCTGACCGGTCGCCATGCCTTCGTGCCTGAGTTCTTTGCTGAGTTCTTTGCTGTGCATCTATAGTTGAGGTCTGTCCATACACCAACAGAATCAAAATTATAGTTCTGATAACCAGTAATTTATTAATATATTGTAATTTCATAGTCCAATTGTTTAATGCTCAATTAATATGCTTCATGTTTATGTGGGCCCATAGCCCAGCAGATTTGAATGATGAATGAATGGTCATGAGGGAGTAGACTGACAGGCGATGCCAATTCATCAAGTTTATTTCTCCAGTTGTATTGGTATTGAAATCTTGTGAATACAAATTCACTCTGCCAGAAATCCAGGCAAACAGTATAATCCCATTCATACTGCCTGTTATCATAAGGAATTTCAGAATAACCGATTCTTCCACTCAACCATAATCTGGCATTGAGTTTGTTCTGCACGGAGACATAAAACCCTTTACTTTGAATGGTTCCTGATTCCTCTTCCCTCCAGCTATAGAGGAATTCGGATTTCAGGTCAAAGGTCCTGTATTTTTCCCTGCCCAGGGGAACCCATTTATAATTCAGTCCGATGCTTCCAACATATGACTTGTTTGTTGTCGAAACATCATTTCTTCCGGAAGCACCACTAAGCCGGAATTCCAGATAACTGCTCTCAGTCAGGTCGTAATAATTTTTAAACTGGCCGGTAAATAATAATCCTGTATTAAAGTCACTCGCAAAACTGAAATCATTGCCACCATTCATCATGGAGAAAGTTAATGAACTGGAATTTGAGAACAGAATTTTAGGAAGCAGGAAATCAGCGGCTAATCCTATACCACCCAATCCAGCATTGCTAAATAAATTTACCAGTGCTCTGGGCCGGTCAAACTGAGGTAAAGCATGGTCATGGTATCTGTTGAGTGGACCAAATTCGGCATAATACTTCCCTACTTTCAGGTTCATATTCAATGGCAGGTTCAACCACTCCATATAAGCTTCTTCAATACTTATGGCATTTGGAGTTACTGAGAGAAACGCCTTTCCCCTTGTAAATGGATCGAGGGGTGCAACCAGGGCCACCTCAACCTCCCGCATATAAAATCCATTATTCCCATAAGAATCCAGGCTTGGTTCAGACAAATATGGATTATCAGATGAGCTTAAGGCGCCAAAAAAATCTCCGCCCAGACTGATATTGGGATTCAATCCCTGTTGCTTTCGGGTTCCGCTATGAAACTTTTTTGAAATGTCAACTTTTTCTACTTTTTCTTTTTCTCCAAGCTGATTGGCCTGATCCAATAGTTTTTGAAATTCAGTTTCCTTGTCCTTAACTTCTATTTTTAACTGAATCTCACGAAGGATACTGTCAAGTCGCCGAATTTCATTTCTCAGGATTTTTATAGAATCCTGCTCAGGAGAGGATCCTGTGGATCGTGTCTGGGCTCTTCCCGGATGGTCTGGAAAAAATATAATTAAACAAATTAAGATTAGGGCATGTGATTTCATTAATAATTCCTCCAAAAAGCTTGTTAGACATTAAACATGCTTAATAAAAACCAAGATAAGTGATTGGTGAACAGGCCTTTACCAGGAAGCAGAAGGTGGTGCGTGGTAATTTAGCAGGAAGTATAGATCAGCACCTTTATAGATTCTTATTAATGAGACCCTTCTAATATCACTGTACTTCAGTGAGATTAAAAGCAATAAAACAAGAACTGAAAGTGTGACAAATACAATAGACAACTGGGTCAGGATAAAATACTCAAAAGAGGAGTGCTCATGCTTCTGGAAGGGATCTCCCGGTTGATCCTTTTTATAGGGGTGGGCATGTTTTTCAATAATCCCTGTAGGGAGCTTATGAAAATGCTGATTAATGCTGGAATTGCCTATTAGGCAAATAATTGCGATGCCTAATAAAGGGCTAATGTACCTGATTATTTTCCTGATAAAAAACATGAATTCCAGGATTAGTTATGATTATACAAATATACTTAGAATTAAGAAAGATTGTATGTTGTATAGCAACACGAATATTTGGATTCTTATTTTCATCTATTATCAGAAAAAAAATGGGCCAATTGTTTTATCTTCAAGCTTTGAAATTATTTCCTCAATTTTATTTAATAAATGATGGTTATGAATAAATTAATCACCCTGTTATTACTTGTATTATTGGTTTCATGTGCAACCCAGGAAGGGGGGAAAATTCCGGTTTATGCCTGGGTAAGTGGTAAAAGAAAAGTCACGGATAAAGAATTGAAAGCACAGTTCAAAGACCTGAAGAAGAAAGGGATCGATGGCATCCTGTTTAATGGTGGCCAGGATCCAGAAACCTATCGACGTGTTGGGAAAATTGTTAAAAAAACGGGCATGGAGTTTCATGCCTGGATACCTACACTCATCCAACCTGACAACCCAAAACTTAAACATGAATGGTATGCTGTGAACGGCCTGGGGGAATCGGCCTATGATAAACCGGCCTATGTTGATCATTATAAATTTGTGTGCCCCAACCGCGAAGAGGTCTATGATTTTCTTGAAGAATTATACGGAAGTGTGGCGGATATACCTGATGTTGACGGAATACACCTCGATTTTATACAGTTTCCCGATGTGATTCTTGCCCGTGGGTTGTGGGGAAAATATGGTCTGGTGATGGACCGGGAATACCCGCAATTTGACTATTGCTATTGTGATAAATGTGTTTCTGATTTTATGGCACAAACAGATATCGATATTAAGACAGTGGAGGATCCTTCACAGGTGCAGGAATGGAAACAATTTCGCTACGACCTGATTACGGATCTTGTAAACCGTCTTTCTGAAATGGTGCATTCCAAAGACAAACAGTTTAATGCGGCTGTATTTCCCGGCCCGAATTCAATTGCAAAAAAAATTGTCCGGCAGGAATGGGATAAATGGGATTTGGATGCCTATTATCCCATGAACTA
>JAUWMO010000358.1 GCA_030613125.1 Bacteroidota bacterium
ATATCGTTTGAAGAATTCAGAAAATGAATCCTGATTTTAACAACTTTCTTAAGGTTTTTTCTCATTCTCCTCTCGAAAAACCGGTACTTTTTGAGTTTTTTCTAAATATGAAACTAATCGCATTTTACTATGCTTTCAGCTGTGGGTGTTTTGTTTTGGAACCATATTTTTTTGCCGCGAATGCGCTAATGTTTTATTCGCGAATTAGCGGCTATTTTTATTGTTTTCCTTCAATTAATGTTTCCTGTTTAAGCATTTTCATTTGTAGTATCGTTATCTTTTTTCCGCTAGTGCATTGCATCACCATATGTGTTACTGTTTGAGTCCTGAAAAATATTTTGCCTGTAGTGCTCTGCTTCCCAGTTCTCAATAAACTTTATATCATCTTTATTAAGGAAATGTGGGCCGCCAAAATTGTCTGAATAATAACTTATTTTCATCTGATCAAAAAATGTATCCTGGATATAACCGGCTTTTTCAGTTGATGATTCAATGCCAATACACCCTATTTCCCTGATCAGGATTATTTTTGGCAGGTAACCAACTTTTTCTTTGAAGGCTTGGATCCTGGAAGAAATTGTATCTGCACCCGTCTGTTCATCATCAATATATAAATATTTCGATTTACAATAAACAATAATATCAGGTGTAAAAGGATCAGCGATTTGCTTAAATGTTTCTTTACTTTTCATAAAATGTTCAACAAGACTGTTATGCATTATCTTAAAGGCTGATTCTCTATATCCTTTGATCATATTAACTGATTGTAATACCAGATTTAAATGCTCTGATGAGATGTCATATTCAATATGATCTGTTTTACCTGAAATTTTTTCCCTGATCCTTGATATTAAATATTCATAAATATTTTTAATTTCAGAAATTGTGTTTGCACTCACAAAAACTCCATGGTTCTGTATCAATATTATATTCGGTTGCACATTATGTTTCTCCTCAAATATCTTAAGCTTTTTTTCAATTTTCTTGTACAAAAGATAACCGGGATTGGTATAGGGTATGTATAAAACTTTATTTCCAAATAATTTGTTACTATATTTTTTAGCAAACCTGCTACACATAAGTGCATTTACAACTGTAGAGTGAGTATGAACAACAAAATTATTGGTAATGATGTGGTGAAGCATTGCTTCGACAGATGGCCTCAAAGGAGAGCTTGTATCTGTTTTCGAGGCAGCCAGGTCATTCCTTATTTCATCTTCCCTTTTTTGCAGATCGTTACAATATATTTTTTTTGAGATCTTTTTTAGAATATTTCGGTCAAGGGATACAAATCCTTTCTCTGTAATATCAGATAATCTGAATCCACTGGCTTTAACCCACAATTTGTCCCTGGTTTTGAAAGAGGTATTTCCCCCTCCTGCAATAACATATTCTTTGTTTTTTCCGTAAAATCGTGAGATTTCAATCAGGTTAGAAATATTTTTATCCATTCCTAAATCCTTTTACTCAAAATTTCTTTTTCATATTTCTGTATTTCGGCTATATATTTTTCTCCTACAGGAACATTTTTACTTAAGCAGTAGTAGTCCCACACGGCCCCCAATGGTTTTGTCTTAAACTCTTCAAAAAGCGCCAGTCTCTCAAAATATTTACCCATATTCTCATATTCTATCATTTTGTTTGTGGGCATTAGAAGTGCTAATAGAAGGGCTTTCTGGGTATTTCTGGCGCCAATAGCATATGCCCCAATCCGGTTTACTGTAGCATCAAAAAAGTCAAGACCCAGATTTACTTTATCCAGTTTGCCGGTCCAAACAATCTCCTGCATCAATTCTGTTAACTGGTCATTGAAAGTAACAATGTGGTCGCTGTCCCATCGGATGCCCCGTGTAACATGTAACAGGAGTTCATCAACAAATAAGAAAGCCGAAGAAACCTTATCTGCCACTGATTCAGTGGGATGAAAATGACCAATATCAAGAGTCAACATCATGTTATTTTCAATGGCATAACCCATATAAAATTCGTGTGACCCTACAACAAAAGCTTCACTGCCAATCCCGAACAACTTAGCTTCCACAGAGTCAGTCATTTGATCAGCCGGTATTTTTTCATCACACATTTTATCAAGTGAATCTTTCAACAGGCTTCTGTGTTCATAGCGTGATGGTGTGATGTCTTTTGATCCGTCAGGGATCCAGATATTATGAATGCAACGGGACCCAAGCTCCTTCCCAATAAAAGCACTTATCTCCCTGCATCTTTTACCATGCTCTATCCAGTAACTCCGGATCTCATTTTCCTTACTTGCCAGGGTATAACCATTCTTAACATTGGGATGAGCAAAAAATGTTGAATTAAAATCGATATTAATATTTTTGGTTTTCGCCCATTCCACCCAGCTCTCAAATTGGTCAGGACTAATCTTATCTCGACCAGGAAAACCCATATTAAAATCACCATAACTTGCATGCAGGCTTAGTCTGTGATCTCCCGGAATGAGTGAAAAAGCCTTATTAAGATCCATACGCAATTCATCAATATTTCGTGATTTTCCCGGATAATTACCGGTAACCTGCAACCCGCTGCTATCAAGGCCAGCCTGTACACTTTCAAAGCCAGTGACATCATCGGCCTGCCAGCAATGAATTGAAAGGCTGACCGTGTCAAGTGTTTTTAATACTTCTTCCGTATCAATATCATGTTCAAGGTACTGTTCCTTTGCTTTCAAATAAGAATCCAATACTTTTTTACTCATCCTGGATGGATTTTTGATAATATGTTTTAACTGGTTGGTTTTATCTGATATTTTGCATTTAAAAATAATGCAATATCTTTTGATTTTTCAGGGTTGCTAAATTTCATTTGCCCGGAATTATTTGACAAACTACCTCGCCAGGGCGAAAATATTGATATTTCAATCAGGTAAATGTAGTGAATTTACGTTTAAACCTGGCTGCCAGTTTAAATATATAAAATTTAAGAATCTGAGTAATTTTGATGGATTATATATTTTTGTTGAATAATTTTAAATAATAGGTTACCTTAAGCTGGCAAAGAATTTGTATTGTAATATCATAGTTTATATTGGAAAAGGAATGATTAACAGACTTTTTAATAATGTTAACACCAGGTTATTAGCTATCCTGCTATTCTTTAATAGTCTCATAGGTATAGCTCAGGTAGAATCCGTACATCACTGGGAAACAATTGTATACTCTTTCGATATTTGGACTTATTTTGTGGGAAC
>JAUWMO010000143.1 GCA_030613125.1 Bacteroidota bacterium
CCTCTCTTTGATAATACCTGATTTGCAATCAACATCACTGATTATAAATAATTCTCAAACCATTCCGGTATTTGATCAGAAAATTGAAATTACTGTTAGTGACTCTGATATTAAACTGAAAGGTTATGAAGACTCCAGCCCTATTACAACCATAAAGTTTATTCAAAACAAAAATGATGGATTTATTTTTGCAGAACCCGTTATTGCAGGTCGGAGTTTTCATTGGGCAAAACATATTAGTGTAAAACTACCTTATACCCTTGAAATTAAAGTTATTGATGGATCAATAGCTCTTATAAATGAATTACCCCTGGAATGCTATCTTGCATCTGTAGCCACCTCTGAGATGGGAGCAAAATGCCCTGCAACTTATATTGAAGTCCAGACCATTGTTGCCAGATCATGGATGCTGGCCAATGTTGAGCAAAAACACATTCACCTTAATTTTGATGTTTGTAATGATGACTGTTGCCAACGATACCAGGGCATTAACAATTTAACTGATCAATCAAAGAAGGGAGCCTTGAATACAAGTGGTGAGATCTTAGTTTATGACAATAAAATATGCGATGCCCGCTATTCAAAATCCTGTGGCGGTGTTATGGAGAAATTTGAAAATCTGTGGGAAAACAAACCACTGCCATATATGCAAAACATCGTGGATGCAAAAGAAAGTTTTAACGTTGACCTTACTCAGGAATCAGAAATGAAAAAATGGGTTACCAGTATTCCCGGAGTTTTTTGCAGTCCCCATTTTATACCAGAAAACCAATTGAAAAAATATCTGGGCAATGTTGATGAAGAAGGACACTATTTTCGCTGGACAGTAGTAACTTCCCAGCAGGAACTTGTGGATAATTTACATTCAAAGCTTAATTTGAATGTGAAAGCTGTATTATCCCTCATTCCTATAAAAAGGGCCGGAAGTGGCAGGATGCTTGAACTTGAAATTAAGTATATAGATAATAAAAACACTCCCAGGTATCTGATTGTTGAAAAAGATTATGAAGTCAGACGAGTACTTCATAAAATGTTCTTATATAGCTCAGCACTTATTATTGAGGAAATAAAATCTGAGAATTGGGATTATCCTGAGGGTTTCATATTTAAAGGTGCAGGCTGGGGACATGGTGCCGGATTATGTCAGATCGGAGGATTGGGAATGGCATTAAATGGTTATGAAACAGATGAAATACTATACCATTATTATCCTGGTTCTGAACTGAAAAAAATATACTGATCAGTGTCTGTGAATAATCTGCGATAACTAAAATCGTAACACCAGATCTTACAAGAAAGCACTAAATAGTGTCTGTCTATAAAGTCAGTGTTTAGTTCAGAATGTTCGTTGTCAAGGCTTGTGAAATTAAAAAAAAGCGTAGTTTACTTGTGTAAATGAGCATTTTTTTGATGAGCGTAACGCAGACAACGGACATTATGGACAAACACTAATTAACTGAAACCTAAAATTGAAATAGGAAACCCTATAAAAAACAAATCAAAATAATGAAGTTAAACAGCAAAGCAAATAGTTTTCCATGGTTTTGGATACCGTCTTTATATTTTGCTGAAGGTATACCCTATATAATTGTGATGTTTGTTGCCAGTGATATGTATAAAACATTAGGCATAGCAAACTCAGTACTAGCATTCTGGACCAGTATTTTATATCTGCCATGGGTCATCAAACCATTATGGAGCCCGTTTGTGGATATTTATTCTACAAAGCGAAAGTGGATTATATGGATGCAATTAGCCCTGGCACTGGCTTTTTTTGGAGTATCATTTGTACTGCATACACCCTGGTGGTTTCCGCTTACACTTATGTTTTTGTGGGTAATGGCATTTATTTCATCAACCCATGATATTGCTGCAGACGGATTCTATATGCTTGCCCTGGATGAACATAAGCAGGCGTTTTTTTCAGGTATCCGTGCTACTTTCTATAGATTGGCAATGATCGCCGGATTAGGATTATTGGTAATAATCACAGGTTTAATACTTGACAATACAGGATTGGAAACGGTACAAATAAATGTCCACGCGGTTCCCCAATCCCAAATTACAGAAATTATCACAGAGGAGGATATTGAAATTGTTAAAGATACCGGTGAGCCGAGAATTCTTGTTTTCCCCGGGGATGTTAAGGTACCACTTCTTAATGAAGATGATACCAATCCTTCTGATTCTACAGTTATCTTCTTTGCTTTATCAGCACCACCTGAAGATGATGAAACTATAAAAATGACATTTGGACATAAAAAAGGGAATCAGGACATATATCTGGCAAGTACCGGTATGTTTGAATTTAATAGGAATAATTGGAATATTCCAAGAAGAGCAACGATCAAAGTAAAACCAAATCTCAAGGAAATATCGAGTGCAAGATTTGATGCAAAAGCAGGTGATATTCCATTTAGCTGGTCTGTATCAATTGGCTTTTTAGGAATACTATTTTTATTGTTTAGTGTATATCATAAATATATCCTTCCATCTCCGGAATTAAATAAAAGAGAGGGGAAAAAACAAAACGGTTCCTATTTTAAGGTGTTTGCAACCTTCTTCCAAAAAGAAGGAATAATTCCATCTATTGCATTTTTATTGCTCTACCGGTTTGCTGAATCACAATTAACAAAAATGGCGTCTCCATTTCTGCTTGATACCAGGGAAAACGGAGGTTTAGCATTGTCATTGACAGAAAAGGGATTTACTTATGGAACAGTGGGGCTTGTTGCATTAATGGTTGGAGGAATACTTGGCGGCATAGTTGCCTCCCGACATGGCCTGAAAAAATGGATCTGGTGGATGGCAATAAGTATTAATATTCCCAATATAGTATATATTTTCATGTCCTATGTTTTACCGGGTAATCTGATTATAGTTAATACCTGTATTGCCATTGAACAATTTGGCTATGGATTTGGTTTTACAGGTTATATGCTGTATATGCTGTATATAGCCGGTCAGGGAAAATACAAAACAGCACATTTTGCAATTACTACAGGATTCATGGCCCTGGGCATGATGATCCCCGGAATGATCAGTGGTGCCATCCAGGAATATCTTGGATATCAACATTTCTTTATTTATGTGATCATATGTACGATTCCAAGCTTCGTAGCTTTGTGGTTCATTAAAATTGATCCGGGTTTCGGCATTAAGAAAAATGATGAAAAAGGATAATGGGAAGAGGAATGATGTGCCGAAGGCACGCCTTTGGCGGAATGGTGGAAGAATGTCCCGAAAATCTTCCGGCGAGCCGGATTAGATTTTCGAGGATCCTCGAAAAATTACAAAAATCGAAAATTTTTTATTTTTCGGGAGAATATTGGAAGAATGCCTGCCCTGTTTACCCTGTGAAATTCTTATCTTTCATCAGGGTGAAATGCGACGCTTGCCCCGTGAAATTTGAGGTACGAAAATATTTCACTGGGGAAGGAGCTATTTCTACAGGGGAATAATGGAATTAATAAAATCAGTACGAAATTACCGTAAAATACCGCATGGCACCTGCCAGCAGACAAGGTTAAATTTTTGTAACAACTATACATTAGTTGAATAAACCTGTATTAATTATAAAAAACAAATTTGCTATGCTTAGAAAAATATTGTTTTTCTTATTATTCCCGGGAGTTATATTTATTACAGATATTAAATCCCAGCCAAAAGTAAAAACCGGACTTGAGGTTTTATTTTCAGAAAATTTTAAAATACTTCATGGAAAGAGAGTTGGGTTAATTACCAATCAAACCGGTGTGGATTCAAAATTAAAATCAACCATTGACATTCTGTTTGAAGCTCCGGAAGTAAATCTGGTAGCAATGTATGGGCCTGAGCACGGGGTTCGTGGCGATTATTCAGCAGGAGAACATGTTGATTCCTATAAAGATGAAAAAACGGGAGTTCCTGTATATTCATTATACGGCAAAACACGCAAACCTGCCAGGGAAATGCTTAAAAATATTGATGTCTTAGTATATGATATTCAGGATATTGGGTGCCGTTCCTATACTTTTATAAGTACATTGGGATATGCTATGGAGGCAGCAGCTGAAAATAATATTGATTTCGTTGTGCTTGACAGGCCAAATCCATTAGGTGGTATTAAAATTGAGGGACCTATTGCAGAAGAGGGATACTTTTCAATGGTCAGCGCATTTCCAATTCCTTATGTGTATGGATTAACCTGCGGTGAACTGGCATATCTGCTGAACGAAGAAAAATTATTATCCGGGAACAGATCCTGTAATCTGACTGTAGTAAGCATGAAGGGATGGAATCGTAAAATGACTTTTGAGGATACCGGTTTGGAATGGGTCCTTTCATCTCCTCATATTCCCCGTCCTTCTACTGCACCCTATTATGTTGCTACCGGAGTTATGGGAGAACTACAGGTATTTACTGAAGGTGTTGGTTACACACTCCCTTTTCAAATGTTTGCAGCTGAATGGATTGATCCTCATAAACTGGCCGATGCAATGAATGGTCTTGGTCTGGAAGGTGTAATTTTTCGACCTGTTGTATTTAAACCATATTATGGCAAGTGGGCAAAGAAAGAAATGAAAGGTGTACAAATACATATTGTTGATGCTGATAAATTTAATCTGATGGGATTACAATTCATGTTTATGGATGTACATCATAGAATGTATCCTGATATTGATGTATATACATTATCAGAAAAACGGCATGCTATGTTTGATAAAGTGACCGGTTCATCTAAAATCAGAGAAACTTTTTTTAAGAATTATAAGTATTCTGATATCGAACCAATCATGTATGAGGATGTGGAAAGTTTCAGAGATCTATCCAGGAGGTACTATTTATATAAATGAGCTATAATGTCTAAGATTAAATTATCTATTCGTCAATTAACCGTATGTTTATTCCTTCTTGCAATTTTTGCTCAATTTCTGTCAGCTCAGTCACCACAACAGGTTAAATTAACGCAAAAAGCATACAGAAAACTTGAGAATTGGGACTCCCATTTTCAAAGTTGGCAACATCTTGGAAGTATAACCATTGATTCTATATCAGTTCTGCCCCAAAAACTGTTTGTCCGGATTTTTTTTTCAAAGACTCTGTCCTATATTCCTGTAAGAGAAGAGATCTATCATAATACTGTCAGGTCGATAAAAGACCAATTAGGAAGAGGGTTTCGCAAATATAATATCCGGTTATATACTGACGGTCAACTATTCAAAGAACTAGTTCCTAATTATTTCAGAAAAGATCTTGCGATTGATGCTTCAAGATTATCCATTAAGACTTCAAGGCCTGTTCCTCTGATAAGAAAGATAGGGGAATCAGAACCGGAATATGGTTTATATAACAGAATTATTGCATTATGGCCCAGCCATGGTATATACTACGAATCAAAATTAGATCGCTGGGAATGGCAGCGCGCCCGGTTGCATACAACAGTTGAAGATATCTTTCCTATGACCTTTGTGTTACCTTATCTTGTTCCAATGCTTGAAAATGCTGGTGCTACCCTGTTCCTGCCTCGTGAAAGAGATATACAGATAAACGAAATAATCGTCGATAACGATTTTGCAACAGCTAACTCTTTTATTTTAACCTATGGACTTGAACCTGATACGATTTCCGGCTATGGATTTGCGTGGAGTGATACTTTAAAATCAGGAGAAAACCCTTTCAAAATGGGAAGTCACCTTCGGTTTAGTACAACCAACAATAATACTGGTTTTCTGAGATATATCCCGGAAATTCCGGAAGATGGTGATTATGCTGTATACATAAGCTATGCAAAAAATGAGAATAATGTTTTAGATGTTAAATATTCTGTTTTTTTTACCGGAGGAAAAACAGAATTTCTGGTAAATCAACAAATAGGTGCCGGAACATGGATTTATCTGGGGACATTTTACTTTAATAAGGGTATAAATCCGGAAACTGCATCTGTGGTTATTTCTTCAAAAAATAAAAACACTGGTTGGATAAGCTCTGATGCTATTAGATTTGGTGGTGGTATGGGTAACGTAGCAAGAAGACCTTCTGAAGAACTTGCGCCTAACCAATGGTCATTAAAGGAGGGACAAAACCCACAATCCGGGAATACTAAAAAAATTAATCCTGACAATTTCGAGTGGAAATTAAGTCAAAAGCCAAGATATATGGAAGCTGCAAGGTATTACCTTCAGTATGCCGGAATGCCTGACACACTGGTTTACAGCCTTAATAGTGAAAAAAATGACTACAATGACGATTATCAGTCGCGGGGTGAGTGGGTAAACTACCTGATGGGAAGTCCTGATGGTCCCATAAATCATCGTGAAGTTTCCGGACTTAACATACCAATAGATATGGCATTTGCATTTCATACAGATGCAGGTGTCACTCCAAATGACTCTATCATAGGCACTCTCGGTATTTACAGTTCAATTACAAATGATGGATTATTCCCCAACGGACAATCAAAAATGGCAAGCAGGGATCTTTCAGATATTATCCAGACCCAGGTTGTCAATGATATCCGTTTTTTGTTTAATCCTGCCTGGACTCGTCGTGGTTTATGGAATAAAAAATATTCCGAAGCCTGGAGACCTAATGTACCTGTTATGTTGCTGGAGTTAATGTCACATCAGAATCTGGCTGATATGCAAATGGGTCTTGATCCGCGTTTTCGGTTTGCCGTGAGCCGCTCTATTTACAAAGGCATGCTCAAATTTCTGGCTGGCCAGGAAGGGCGGGATTATGTTGTACAACCCTTACCGGTTGATCATTTCTCTATTTCACACATTGACGGAAAAACAATACGTTTAAGTTGGAAAACGGTTGTGGATACACTTGAACCTACTGCAATGCCGAACAAGTATAAGCTATATAAACGTGTTGGGAACTCAGGTTTTGATAATGGCATTATTGTAGAAGATACCTCAATTATACTTACATTAAATGAATATGATCTGATATATAGTTTTAAAGTATGTGCAATTAACAATGGAGGTGAAAGTTTTCCTAGTGAAATTCTATCGGCTGGATTTAATACCGGAAGCAATAAAATTGTTTTGGTAGTAAATAGTTTTGACCGGGTTTGCGGGCCTGTCATAATTGACAACAAACAAATGGCGGGGTTTGCATGGTGGGATGATCAGGGTGTGCCATACAAATATGAGCTGGGTCACACAGGAGTTCCCTATGATTTTAGCCGTCAGTCACCCTGGTTGGATGATGACAGTCCGGGTTGGGGAGCAAGTTATGGAGATAATGTAGGAAAAATAATTCCCGGCAATAGTTTTGATTATAGTTATGTACATGGCGAGGCTATCATGGCAGCCGGATATTCGTTTATTTCGATGAGTGATGAGGCTTTTGCTAATACGGTTTTTGATCCAAAGCCATACAACTTCGTTGATATTATTTATGGAGAAGAAAAGACTACATACGGGTTGAAGGACCATTCCAGGCCTGATTTTGAAATATTTACACCTGAGATTCGCCAGAAAATTAAAATGATTACAGGGTCGGGTGGAAATGTTTTTATTTCGGGTGCTTATATAGCATCAGATTTCAAATTATCCGGGGACACCATTACCAGGAATTTTGCCAAAAATGTTTTACACTATACCTGGCGAACCAATCATGCGGTAAAATCCGGAGAGGTATATGCGACCGATTATGCCCGAAAGTTTTTTAAGGGTCAATGGTCATTTAATACTACCTGTCATCCCGATATTTATACGGTTGAAGCGCCTGATGCAATTGAACCGTTTGGTAATGGTGCTATTACTGCCTTCCGGTACCGGGAAAATAATTCCAGTGCAGGAATTTTATTTAATGGTAATTACAAGACAGTGGTACTTGGATTCCCTTTTGAAACTATTCTTGATAAAGATCAACGGATTAACTTTATGAAACAAGTGATTGGTTTTTTTGAAAATGATAATAAGTAATAAGGTGGGTCAAGATTTTTTTTACTCATCATTCATGTTTCAGCATTCATACTTCAATTTGTGTCCAGGATCCGTCTTCTCCCGATAAACCGGGATTCGCTAGACAGGCGAAAATCGAATAATCTGATATATACTTATGATATACAATGTTTTAAAGTTGTTTTATTTTTAATATATCAATTATATATCATTGAAATTACCGGAACAATTTAGGGTTAAACTTACATGAGTAAATTGTTTCTTTGTTAGAATGATTCTTTTAACAAAACAAAAGAAAACCAAAAGATTGAAATCTTTATTAAGCCATAAAAATTAAAAACAAAATCGCAATAAATAGGATTACTAATCCTATTACATCAATATTGAAATTTACATTAAATGTAATTTTCATTATTGTAAAATTAAAAGAGTTACAGCCATGAATTATGGCAACAAAACAACCAAATTTTTTGATTGTATTTTAAAATCTTAAATAAGTCCTTCGAAACTGAATATTAAATCCTTCCTATTGCAAACAAAATCCAATAAAAAATGACACTAATAAGTGTTGCCAGTTCCCAAAGGCTTATCTCAAAATAAAAACCTCTAAAAAAAAACTTCATTATTTTATAATATTTTTGAACCCTAATAATAACAGCCTAGGTTCGTAGCAACACACAACCAAATTTCATGGTTGTAAATTCCCTTAAAGTTAGAAGTTCTATTTTAAATTATTCTTATCGTAAACGATATAAAAAGAACTAATTTACTGGTATTAGATAAAAATTCAGGAATGGATTTATATTGATCGATAACTA
>JAUWMO010000165.1 GCA_030613125.1 Bacteroidota bacterium
GGGCAATCGGCCGATTGCCCCTTCTATTGGGGTCACAAGCATATCGCATGTAGATGTACCCATTACCTTGCTTAAGTATCCTGGTTTGATTTCTCCCCCAATTGCACCCAGGTGTGCGTCAAATGCGCCAACGCCTATGATTACTTCCGTAGTCACTCCAAGACGGTTTGCCCATTCATCTGATAAATTGCCAACGGCAATATCACAAGTGAAGGTATCTTTATAAAGTCTGTCTCTGAGTCCGGATAAGAGCGGATCCAGTTTAACAAGGAACCTTTCATCAGGAAGGCCACCGAAATCTTCATGCCACATAGCTTTATGACCTGCCGCACACCGGCTTCTTTTCATAGTAAGTGGATTATTTTCCCCCGTAAGCATGGCAGGGATCCAATCACAATGTTCAACCCAGGAGAAAGCTTCCTTTCTAATCTTTTCATCTTCACGAAGAATGTGCAGAATTTTTGCCCAAAACCATTCTGATGAATACACACCGCCTTCAAATTTTGTAAAGTCAATCCCTCCCCATGAACGGGCAAGGTGGTTTATTTCATCCGCCTCTTTAACCGCTGTGTGATCTTTCCAAAGAATGAACATGGCATTAGGATTTTCCTTAAATCCATCAATAAGTGAAAGTGGTATGCCCGTTTCATTAACTGCAACCGGGGTAGAACCTGTCGTATCTACAGAGATAGCAGCTATATTCTCAGAATTAAAGTTTTTTGCACTTTTTAATGCATCCTTTATTGTAAATTCCAATCCTTCAATGTAATCAAGGGGGTGTTGTCTGAACTGGTTTTTTGCCGGATCACAATATTTACCTGACTTCCACCCCGGATATTCAAAAACCGAGGCGGAAATCTCCGAACCATCCACTGTATCAATAATTACTGACCGAACAGAGTCAGTACCAAAATCCACCCCAATAACGTATTTTTTCTTCCGGGAGTCCATGATTTAACTATTTAGTGCCTGCAATAAAACTCAGTGTTTGATAAGAAAACGTCAAGTTCAAGGCTTGCGCAGCCCGAAAAATGTGAGTCCGTCGGCTGACGGATGAGCATTTTTCTGACAAGCGTAACGCAGAACTTAGCCACGATGGCTATCGGGGCGATCTCATGAGCTTGCGAATAAATTGGCGTTTTCTTGCAAACACTATTTAACCTTTAAAACTACTACAGATTTTAGTGAAATAGTAATAATTTGCAAAGCATTTTTAGTCCTGGTTGTGAATAAAAAACAACTACTTCCTTTTTTCCGCATTGGGACACCCAAAATATAAAACACTATATTTTAAAGAAAAAGAAAACAAGTTGCTTAGCGTTTAGTAAATTATAAAATTAAATAAAACAAGCACCATGCTTCAGAGACTGGGTGAAAATAAAGATAAATGACTAACCCCGCCATTTATGGTGGGGATAAAGAGTAATAACTAATATCGGGCTTTAGCCCAGCAATATTATAAGCATCAATCAGTTAGGGACTACCCGCCTGAATGAAAGCCCGTCCGACCAGTCATCCGGGCGGAAATTCATTCTTTCGGGCAGGAAGTCCCAGATAAAGAGGGCAATTTGGATACCCCGCCATAAATAGTGGAGTTAGTCAAAATCTATTTGGAAATACGTTTTCACACAGCCTCTGAATGCCGGAGTTAGTCAATTATCTACGCATATTCCGGATGAACCTTAATTCTTTTCTTTTTTTTCATAATATCATAACATTTTTACAAAATTTTACACACAAATGTGGGAATTACTGGCTCAATAATTGTGTCTAACGGACGAAACAAATCAAAAATTGAAAAAATCATGAAAATCAAAAAATTCTATTCATTAATAGTTACAACAAGCCTTTCTTTAACACTTGTAATAGGTATGGAGGCTTGTGAAAGAGCTGACGAAAACACTGAAGCTACACTGAAGCAATGCGATGAGTTTGAACTGTCACAACAGGATTATCCCTGTCTGAATGATCTGCCAGCGGAGCCACTGAATGATGGTGAAAAATCCGGAATGGTATTTATGAGAGAAGAAGAAAAGTTAGCAAGAGATGTTTATCTGTATCTTTACGAACTTTATTCTTTGCCAATATTCAATAACATTTCAAAAAGTGAACAAAGACATACAGATGCAATTAAAGTTCTGCTTGATAAATATGAATTGGAAGATCCGGTAAAGGAAGATATAAAAGGTTCATTTAAAAATAAGGAACTTCAGGCTTTATATGATAAATTAATAGAACAAGGATCTGATAAGGTAGCAGCTTTAAAAGTTGGGGCTTTAATCGAAGAAACTGATATACTTGACCTCGAAAAAGAACTGACAGAAAATGTAGATAATCAGGATATCAGCACAGTCTATAATAACCTTCTGAGAGGTTCTCACAATCATTTAAGAGCATTTGTGAATGTACTTAAAATAAATGGATTTGCTTATGAGCCCATACTTTTAAGTCAGGAAAGTTTTGACTCTATTATACAAAAAAGCAGCTAATAAAATTTAAACAACTCAAATCCTGTCCTAATAATATTTTTTTTGGTACAGGATTTGAATATTTTTATTCCCGCTAAATTTAAACGAAAAGATATGAAGCTTAAGAAAAACATAGCAGTAAGTGAATCGGGTTTTATTTTTGATCCCTCTACCGGCGAATCTTTTTCCATGAATAATATTGGTACTGAAATAGTAGAATACCTAAAACAGGATAAAAGTTTTGAAGAGATTAAAAAAAGCATGCTCGAAAAATATGAAGTAGACTCAACTTCATTTGAAAAGTATTATTATGATTTTATTAATAGTTTACAACAACTTAAGCTAATTGTAGATGAATAAGATTAATATCAATCTTGCTGTTACGGGCCTTAATAATACTGATAACCCAGGTCCGGGTATTCCGGTAATAAGAGCTATTAGAGAATCCGGTTCTTTTAATGTTCGTGTTATTGGTCTGGCTTATGAAACACTAGAGCCGGGTATTTATATGACCGATATGGTTGATAAGGTATATATGGTTCCCTATCCTTCTGAAGGATCTGAAGCCTTAATACAAAGGCTCGAATATATTAACTCTGTTGAAAACATTGATGTTTTGATCCCAAATTTTGATGCCGAACTGTTTACCTTCATGAAATCAGCTCAAAAGCTTGAAGAAATGGGAATTAAAACATTTCTTCCTACACTTAAGCAATTTGAGGAAAGGCATAAATCAAATCTGCCTGAATTCGGTAAGAGATATAACTTACATGTCCCCAAAAGCAGTCCGGTTCTGGACCGCAAAGATATCGGTGAAATACGGAAAGAATATGAATATCCGGTAATGGTAAAAGGGAAATTTTATGATGCCTATATTGCCTACAATGAAGAACAGGTTAAAATGCACTTCAATAAGATAAGTGCAAAATGGGGCTTACCGGTTATTATACAAGAATTTATAAAGGGAACTGAGGTGAATGTTGTTGCCCTTGGTGATGGTAAAGGAAATACAATTGGCGCTGTCCCAATGAGAAAGCAATATATTACTGACAAAGGAAAAGCATGGGGTGGAATTTCCCTTGATGCACCTGATATGCTTGACCTTACACATCATATAATCAGTGCAACCAAATGGCGCGGTGGAATGGAGCTGGAATTGATCCGTACTGAAGATGATAAATTATATGTGATTGAGATCAATCCCCGGATCCCTGCATGGGTTTATCTGGCAGTCGGGGCCGGACAAAACCTTCCCGAAGCATTGGTTAAACTGGCATTGGGAAAAGAAGTAAAGCCTTACAAATCTTTTGATGTTGGCAAAATGTTTGTCAGGTATTCATATGACATGATCGTTGATCTTGAAAAATTCGAGCAAATATCAACAAAAGGAGAAATATAAACTATTTTACAATAAAGAATAAAGTATGGAAAAATTTGCATTTGAACGGCCATTTATAAAGAGATTGAGTTCAGGTATGCCCAGTAAATTTGGGATGAAAACAAAAATAGAGCCAATTACAGTTATTGATGATAATTTAGTAAAAGATTTAATCAACAAATATGGTTCCCCTGTTTTTGTACTATCTGAGAAAACTATAAGAAAAACCTTTCAGGGAGCTAAAAGAGCATTCACAACAAGGTATCCAAAGGTACAGTTTGCATGGTCATATAAAACAAACTATCTGGATGCAGTATGCAGGGTCTTTCATCAGGAAGGGGTCTGGGCAGAGGTTGTATCCGGATTTGAATACGAAAAAGCGGTAAGAAACAATGTTTCCGGAGACCATATTATTTTTAACGGTCCCGATAAATCAAAAGATGATTTGAAAAAAGCCATTTTAAATGATTCTCCTATTCATATCGATCATTTCGACGAGCTTTATTGCATTATTGACATTGCAGAAGAATCAGACAAAATTCCAAAAGTTGCAATACGTGTAAATATGGATACCGGAATCTATCCTCAATGGGATCGGTTTGGATTCAATTATGAAAATGGTGAGGCCTGGGATGCACTTAACCGTATTATGTTAAGTGGAAAGCTTGACCTTATTGGACTTCATACCCACATTGGGACATTTATTCTCTCTTCAGATGCATACAGACAGGCTGCTGCCAAACTGGCTGATCTGGCTGTTGGCCTGGAAAGAAAATATGGTCATGTAGTGAAATATATTGATCTGGGTGGAGGTTTTGCTTCCAAAAGCAATCTGAAGGGAGCGTACCTCCCGGGAACGGATACAGCACCCTCATTTGATGAATATGCCGATGCCATAACTTCTTCCCTGATAAATTCCCAGATAAAACCTGAGAATCTGCCAACGCTGATTCTTGAAACCGGACGTGCCCTGATTGATGATGCCGGATATCTTCTGGGAACAGTCCTTGCAAATAAACGACTTGCTGACGGACGCCGTTCCACAATATTAGATATAGGTGTAAATATCCTTTTTACTTCATTCTGGTATGATCATAGCATTATACCAGCCCAACCATTTTCTGAACATACTGAAGAAACAGCTATCTACGGACCCTTGTGTATGAATATTGACGTATTAAGGGAAGCAATTGATTTCCCTCCTCTTATAAAAGGAGATCATGTTGTAATAAACCGGGTTGGAGCGTACAATATGACTCAATGGATGCAATTTATCACCATGCGGCCAAATGTTATTATTATTGATGGTAATAATAAACCATTTATCATTCGGAATAAAGAGTCTGTTGAAACTATAATTTCACAAGAAAAAATTCCACCGCATCTTCAATAAATTAAGCTAATAATATCCGCGTATGCAGTCCAGGCAAAAATATTTGGAAATAAAAGATTTTCTTACGGGAATTTTAAATAGTTATTCTCAGGTGTTCTTCTCTGATAAGAAAGTGTTTGCCATTATATTAATACTGGTTACTTTCGTGGATCTGTTCGCTGGGATATGTGGTTTGTTTTCAGTTCTTGTGACCAGTCTTACCGCTTACTGGCTTGGTTTTGATAAAAGCCAGATCAATAAAGGGATATACGGTTTTAACAGTCTGCTTGTTGGATTGGGAATAGGAATATATTTTTCACCTGGCGGGTTACTTTACTTTATTTTGTTTATTGCCGCATTATTCGCTCTTTTCATTTCTATTGCCCTTGAGGGAATTATTGGTAAATATGCTTTACCATACTTAAGTGTATCTTTTATCCTTTCTTTTTGGATGGTAGCCCTGGCAACCCGTGAATTTACAACTCTAGGAATCAGCGAGAGAGGTATTTACAGCCTGAACGATCTCTATATTTTAGGTGGTAATACATTGGTTAAGATATATGAATGGTGGAATCAGATAATTATTCCACGTTCGATAAAGACTTATTTTATTTCCCTGGGTGCTATCTTTTTTCAATTCAACGTACTATCAGGTATTCTGATTTCCATTGGTTTGCTTTATTATTCAAGAATTGCCTTTTCTTTGAGTATTATCGGGTTCTATACCGCATACTACTTTTATATTCTGATAGGCGCTGATATTACTGATATAAGCTACAGTTATATTGGGTTTAATTTTATTTTGACATCCATCGCCATTGGTGGGTTTTTTATTGTACCATCGCGGTTATCTTATTTATGGACTGTTTTGTTGATGCCTGTTGTAGTTATTCTGGTAATTAGTTTGAATAAAGTATTTATACAATTGGGTTTACCTATCTATTCTCTCCCATTTAATATTGTAGTTTTATTATTTCTGTATATTTTAAAATTTCGGGTTAATAAACAGGATACACTTACAGAAGTTATTATTCAACAAAACTCTCCTGAAAAAAATCTTTACTCATTTCAGAACCATCTGGCAAGATTCAGGTTCAAAACACCAGTTTCTCTTTCTCTTCCATTTTTCGGCGAATGGGTAGTAACGCAGTCACATAATGGCGAACATACTCATAAGAATGAATGGAGACATGCATGGGATTTTATGATCAAAGATGAAGAGGGTAAGATCTTTATAAATGATGGTGATTATACTAAGGATTATTATTGTTATGGAAAAGCTGTATTAGCTCCTGCTGATGGAATTGTTGAAGAAACCATTGATGAAATTCCAGACAATAAAATCGGGGAGGTAAATATTAAAAATAATTGGGGTAATACAGTAATAATCCGACACAATGACAATTTGTATACAAAACTCTCACATCTTGTTCCAGGTTCTGTTACTGTTAAAAAAGATGAAAAAGTAACTGGTGGTCAAACCATTGGAAAGTGTGGAAATTCAGGAAGGTCGCCTTATCCACATTTACATTTTCAGGTTCAGGCAACACCTTTTATTGGTTCCGCAACTATTGATTATCCAATTGGTCATTATATATTATTCAGAAAACCGGAAAAAGAATTGCATTCATTTGACATACCTGAAAAAGATGAAACAGTTTCCAACATTCAGGTAACTCCGCTTTTGAAAAAAGCATTTTATTTTATTCCGGGTAAATCCTTTAACTGGAAAATTGAAGGGAAGGAAAAACTGGAAACCTGGGAAATAAAAACCACAATTTATAATCAAACTTATATCAAGTGTAACACTACCGGGTCAAAAGCTTATTTTGAAGAAGATGGAAATCTGTTATTTTTTACACATTTCCAAGGGGATCGTTTTTCCCTGTTATATAATTTTTACCTGGCTGCCTACAAAGTTCAGACCGGATTTTATAAAGATCTTATACTTAATGACCAATATCCGTTAAACCATGTTTTTAACAAAAAAACGTTGTTTTTACAGGATTTTTTAGCACCCTTTTATAAATTTTTAAGTGCAAAGTTTTCAATTATTTATACTAAGATTGATAATGAATTATCACCTGCTTCAGTAATCCTGAATTCTTCTGCAAAAAGATATTTTGGTAAGGTTTTGCTGAAAGAGACTGATTTTGAATTACATATTAACACTGAAGGCATTCAATCATTTTCCATTGAAGAAAATGGCAAATTAATTCAGGCAACATACAA
>JAUWMO010000191.1 GCA_030613125.1 Bacteroidota bacterium
TGGCAATCATGAATACCTGGAACAGGCTGCTGGCCAATAAACGGGTTGTATAATTGAACCTTTTTTCGAGATATTCATAGGCAGTAGTTACGTTGAGCCTTCTGAAAAATGGTAGATAATAATGGACCACAGGCCATACCATAACAAAAATTGTAATGGCCATAATAAAATATTTCCAATCGGTGGCATAAGTTTTTGCAGGAATTGCCATATAAGTAATTGCGCTTAACATGGTTGCGAAGATGCTCATTCCTGCAGCCCACCAGGGAATTCTTTGCCCCCCTTTGAAGAAAGTATCTGTTCCTTCTTCACGCTTCATAAAATAATAACCAACAAACAACATCATAACAAGGTAGAACACTATGACCGACCAGTTGATCAAGCCAAATTTCGGAGAATACCGGATTTCTCCATAGTACACTTCAGGTGACCTGACTCCCGGTTTAATTTCTCCGTTCACCACAACGAACCCATTTTCCCATTTAACCATGGGAGCTCCTGCCGGACCGGGAAATGGGTAATCCTGGATCTTAATCCACGACTTTGTAATGGTATGATAAGCAATAACTTCCTTATTAAACTTAAAAGCCGGAGGTTTCATAATAAAGTAATCATACCTCTCTTTTAACAGTAGGGAATATTTAATAGTATCATTTTTGGAAACAGCAACTTTAATTTCACGTTCCCTCTTCCACGCATCAAAGAAGATATCCCTGTTCACTCCGCCGGTAAAAAGAATATGTTGAGTGCCAATGGCAATTCCAGATCCACCATGAAGTGATAAGGCATCCTCTCCAGTGGGTTTTATGTCAGGTATTTTTGTCCATGTTTTAGTTTTTGGATTGTATTCGAGTCCATCTGTAAGAATAAAAGGATTTTCACTGTTATCGGTGTAACTCGATCCGCTGAACAGATAAAAGTGTTTTTCTTCAGCCGCATTTTGACCTACAGCTATAGCTTGCAAGCGTGCCGGGCCTGGAAAATCATCCAGTATTTTCCATTCAAAATTATCATTTCTCCGTTTTGACAAATCGAGAGACAAAAAAGCGTTAGAAAGCTTTTCATCAACATAACCTCCGGCAAGATAAATTGTCTTATCAACAAGCGTGCCGGCCATCATGCTCATAGTAAAAGGCAGTGATGGAAGATCCTCTGTTTTTATTTGTTTAGAAACAGGATCCCATTTCATTAGAAAGACTGAAGAGAATGATTCAGTGTTGTTGTTTCCTCCAATACATATGACGCCTTCAGGAACAGTTATTGAGACACCATACGCAACCTGGTAAGGTATTTTGAAACCGGAATACCATTTATATTCACCTTCCGAATTGTGTTCAAGGGCATAGGCATCATCATAATAGGCTTTCTTTCCGCCTTTCCACACAGGTTCGTCCGGGAAGTTACAGCCTCCGGCAACCAGTAACAGGTTATTTGATATCCCTGAAAATGGTGAGGCTAAGCCGGGTTGTATTTCCTGACCCGGAGCTGGAGGAAGGGCTGGAAGTTGTTGCCATTGAATATTGTTTGTAAAATCTTTTTTTCCGAATGCCGGAACCAGAATAACCTGACTTATGATAAGGAAAGCAACAAATTCAATTGCTTTATTCAGTTTGAGTTGTAGCTTCAGAATGAAATATTTTGAATTTACCTGGTTCTGAGGTGAGATCATATTCACTGGCCTTGAAAGTTAATTTTTATGAATAACTCATAACATCTTATTTATTGCAAAATTTAAAGAAGCCTATTTCCTCCAGTTCAGTTTTAAGGTTTTTCTCTTCTTCATCTGTTATGTTTTGTATTGGCAATCTGTTTGGTCCACAATTCAGACCAAGGAATTTCATGATCCGTTTTCCCCCTATGACATTTCCCCTGTATCGTGCGATAACATTTATGAATTTTTGAGACTTAAGCTGTAACTCACGCGCTGTATCAATATAACCGTTTAAGAATGCCTCTTTCATACCTATGTACAGACCCATGACATGATTGTAAGTGCCTCCTACTCCGCCTGTTGCACCCATAGCAAGCCCGGCTATCAGAGTTTCATCCCGGCCATGAAGTATATCATATTTCCCGTTTTCCACTATCATACATTGATTGAATTCATACATATCTTCATGAGTGTATTTTATTCCTGCCAGGTTAGGGATCCTCCCTGAGGCCTGTTTAAGAAATTCAACCATTGGCAGATAAATCCCCGTAAAAGCCGGCATATGATAATAGTAAAAGGGCAGGTCAGGAGCAGCTTTTGCCAATTCTTCACAAAAACCAACAAGTTCTTTTACTCTTGAGGGCTTAAAAAAGACCGGGCCCATAGTCCCAAATCCCCATGCACCAATGCTCCGGGCATGTTTAGCCAGTTGTTTGCCTTCGTCAATACCCGGTCCCCCGACATGGATTATGGTTTTAAAGTTATCAGTACTTTCATTCACCCATTTTTCAGCCACTTTTTTTCTTTCATCAATTGATAACAGAAATCCCTCACCAGATGTTCCACAAACAAAAGCTCCATCTATTCTGTTTCTGTAATAGAATTTTGCATAATCGCGGATTTTCTCAAGGTTTAAGGATCCGTCTTTATGCATGGGTGTGAATGGGGCAGCTATAAAACCATTTATTTTTTCCATTGGGAGTATATTAGAAGTTATAAGTTATCTGTTAAAAATTGTAAATTAAATGTTAAAAGCTATAAATAGCTAAATCCCTGGTTATTATTTTAATATGACTGATAAACTACGTAGTTTATTACTGATTTAACTACGTAGTATAATATTGATTTAAATACGTAGTTCTTAATATTTATTAGTTTAAAATGTTCAATTTATATTTAACAATTTTCATTTTTCAATTTGTACTCCATCACCGCATCCCTCATAGCATAATAATTTTCAACAGGAATTAGTTCATGTAAATTATGGCTTGAAGCTACTATATACCCACCTCCTTTTCCAAGTTTCTCCATATGTTCTATGACATCGGCTTTTACCTCTTCAGGAGATCCATCTTTAAGCACAGTATCAATATCTATATTGCCTGAAAGGGTGATCTGGTCACCGTATTGATTTTTAATTTGGAAAATATCCTGAATTCCACCTGACGGATCAATCGGATTTAGAACATCGACACCCATATTTATAAAATCAGGTATCAGGTTATCTATTTTCCCATCGATATGAAAATAGACGTATTTACCATTATCACGTATGATCTTTATCTGCTCACGTATCTTTGATGTTTCAAGCTCTTCCACAAGATCCCATGATACCATAGGACCTGTTGTTGCGATAATACCACTACCTACCTTCATTATATCCATGGGATATTGAAGGAATACTTCAATTTCGCGGAGGCAGTATTCATGCAATGTTTTGATCAGGTCAGATACCAGATCCGGGTCTGCCAGAGTGTTGAGCAGAAAATCATTATAACCCATTGCGGTCATTGCAGTAAAGGCAGCCGCTTGTGTTCCGCACATTAGTCCCATACCTGTTCCTTCCAGGGCTTTGCATGTAGCTTCCAGTTTTTGTTCAAGCTTCCCGAGATCGGGGAACCACAATTGGTCGAAATCTTTTCTTGTTTTAATAGTACCATCCGTGTAATGAAGCCTTCCGTCATTATCCGGGACATCAACCCGGCCAACCCTCCACACATGCGAAAAATAAAGCATATCATTGCCCATCCTGAGATTCAACTCAACATTGTCTTCTACTTTCTGCTCGAATGGATGAAGATTGTAAGGTAATTTCTTTCCCAGGATCTGGTTCATTATCTCAATGTCAGGATCAATTTCAAAAAGGGGGATATCAGGTTGTTCAATATGATTGATTGCATCTATGATTCGCTGTTTGTCAGGCTGTCGCATATTATTAGTTGTTTTATTGATTTCATGTCTGTAAACACTGCCGGCTTCGTGTGCAACATTCACTATTTTCTTTTCGAAAGGGAGTGCAAAAATTTTCATAAATGATTGGTGAGATCATATCCGGACCAGCCGGGCTGTCATCATTCGAAACCATATCGCAATCTGTTTGAGCCATTAATTTAACATCATGCTCAACCTATAATTCTTTTCGCGGCCTGATTGGTTCGGGTGGGCTTTCCGGGGGTATCGTTTTAGCTTCACCTGTATTTGCTTGCACCGATTCCACCAGGAACCCTGCCGGATCAATCTTTTGGGCTGTCGAACGCAATAGCAGGTAGGAGATACCAAGGTGAGTATTGCGATTCATGGATACACTGCATATTTCTTCGTCGTTAAATATAACTACACAATTGCCTTTTGAAATATTCCAGCTGAGTATTAACTTATACCATTCCCCTGGTTCCAGGTACATTTGAGAATCCCCTACCTGACCGTTTTTTTTAATTGGGATATTGAAAATACGCTCAGAGATAGCGGCATCATCAGTTGGTTGGAAATACCTGTCGGCTAAATCAATTGCCCCCCCTGCAAAATCTTCCCGGAGTAAAAGATTTATGGAGATTGAGCCACTTCTGCCCAGAGGAAAGTTCCATTCTGCTACATCCGCCCTCTTCTCGTCAGGACGGCAAATATGTATAACCTTTGCCCCACTGTTTGTGGGGTGTGTGATTAGTTCACAACCTGGCATGCGACTGATAAACCCATTATCCAGAAACCGTTTGAAAACAGACCAGCCATTCAGGCTGTCAGAGAAATCACTTTCGTGTGTTGTTTGGCAGAGCCAATCCGGATCAACAATGATTTGTACTTGCCTGCCAGCTCCTTGTCCGGTAATAAGAAGTATTTTCCCGTCAGCAGTGCCAACTGCTCTGGGGTATGCCGTACCCCTGTCACCTCTCAGAGGCGGAGGATCATTACGAAAAGGGTCCAGGTAAACTTCGCGGAATCCTTGCCAGGTGAGACCATCATCTTCGGAGATAGCTGCATGCAATACATCACGGCAGGTATAAACGCCATGCCCTTCAAAAGGTGTCGTATTTTCGCAGTTATTCCAAAATGCGACAATACGTCCATCCTGGAGTCTGGTGAGACATCCGGGCGAATTCGAGCTATAGAAGATCGAAGGTCTCGTTTCAGTCCATGTCGCACCATCATCGGAGGAAAACGATTCATATAAGAATCCGGCCTGGTTGCGAATAAGCATTCTGATGCGTCCGTCCTTCAGAACAAGAACCCTTGGTTCACATGCCCCAAAATTATTACCATTGTATCCTTCAAAACATGGAGCAGTAAGCATGGTACTGCTTTGGGTCCAGGTTTCTCCATTGTCGTCCGAATAGATCACGGTCGTATTGTTTTCCCCTGTCGGAGGTTTACGTTGCCGGACACGATAATGATAAGGCACGAGGATCCGGCCAGATTCCAGGCATATCGCGTCGAATAGGGCACCAATGAATACGTCAGGAACAATCACCCTGGATTGTTCACAGTCTGTTCCGTCTTCCGACGTTCCGCGATAGTGCAATTCCAGAAATTCCCGGCCCTCCCGGAACTGCAGATAAAACAGATGTAAGCGACCATCCTTGCCCCAGACTGCCGCGCTGGGAGTACTGTTCAATCCACTATCGATTGGACACAATGGTTTGGGGCCCGACCATGTATAACCGTTATCAGCTGTCTCATATGAAACGGTACTTCCATCAGGAATTGATATAAAACCAACTAGATTACCATCGGGTAAAAGGATTGGGGTTGTACTCACAACACCCTCAGAATTAATAATTTTAGGAGCATCAGGTGTCGTTCGTTTCCTGGTGATACCTGAACAACTAAAAAGAAAAATAATAAAACAACATTGAATGCTAAAAATCAATGGTTGAAAATAAAATTTATGCTGCATGAGATGATTACCTTTCATTTATTTAATGGAGTTTTATAATATACATAAATAACGACATTTGAGATCTATTTCTTCAAAAGACCAATTTCAATGAATCTCTTTTTCAGATTATTTTCTTGTTCCTGTGGGAGTTCCACCAGGGGAAGAGGGAGTTTCCCGGCAGGTAAGCCAAAGATCTTCATAGCGGTATGCAGGGATTGATGCCAGCCATATTCCGACATAACTTCAAGAAAGGGTTGTTCTTTTTGGATCACGATAGTTCGTGCCTTTTCCAATTCTCCATTGAGCATATACTCATAAAATTTGTTTTCGATTTCCGGAACTAAATTGCCCAGACTTGTAACGCCTGCTCGTGCGCCCCACATCCAGTGCCACATGAAATACCTCATGGCTCCTCCGGCTATCACGGTAAACCGGTCACCCATTTCTATCAAGAGTTCTCTGGCAAATTCGTAATCAACACCGGCTTCTTTTACACCGGCGATATTTTCTACTTCAGCACACTTCCGAAAAAGGTCCATTTTATATTCACTATACCACGTATGGTATATGATCAGTGGCAGTGAATGATTTTGCGCAACTTCCCTATAGTGTTGAAATAATCCTTCAAATGATCGTGTCTGATGATAATAGGGAGGAGTCATAAGCAAAGCATGGGCACCGGCATTTTCACAGATATCGGCCAGCCTGTTTGATATATTAGTTCCTGAATGAGAAACACCGGCAATAATAAAAGCTTTTTCATCAGCTATATTTATAACCGTTTCAATAACCTGTTTATGTTCTTCAGGTGTAAGCGTATAACAATAACCTGTGGTTCCAGCCACAATCAGGTTTTTTACTTCATGATCCAGATAAAACTGTGTTAATTTTTCTAATCCTTCA
>JAUWMO010000179.1 GCA_030613125.1 Bacteroidota bacterium
GCAATTATAATATTACTCTTGATGGTATTTATTAAACAACTACGAAAAGAATTTTGGAAAATTACAACAGGTTGTATGTTGTGGATAGTTATACTATATATTCTCGTTGAATTAATTAGTATATTACACTTATTGGAATGAAATATACAATAATCTAATAATAAATACAAAAAATATATGAAAATGAAAAATGTCTAAAAATTAAGTTGAAATAAAAAATGGCCTGCTTACAACTATTAGGCGGGAATAATGCAGACATGATGTATTGATTCTGTTGCAAAAAAAAGAAAGTTTAAATTGCCGCACTTATTCTGAAACCAATATTATAAAACCTATTAAATTGCTTAAATCATATATTATCATAGAAGGTAAAAAACAGGCTTTTTTAAGGGGTGTTATCTTTTAACATATTGTTCCTGGTAATATTTTTCATATTCTCCTGAAATAACATTATTAAGCCATTTTTTGTTATTAAGGTACCACTCTACAGTTTTGGTAAGCCCGGTTTCAAAATCGAAAACAGGTTTCCAGCCCAGATCAGAAGTTATCTTTGAAGAATCAATTGCATACCTTAAATCATGGCCGGCACGATCTTTAACATAAGTGATAAGTTTTTTTGATGTTTCAGGTGGTCTGTTAAGTTTCCGGTCCATGATTTCACATAGTTTGGTGATCAGGTCAATATTCTTCCATTCATTATTTCCACCAACATTGTAAGTCTCACCAGGTTTTCCATTGTGATAAGTCAGGTCAATAGCTTCAGCATGGTCTTCAACATATAACCAGTCTCTGATATTTTCACCTTTTCCATAAATCGGAATGGGTTTGTTATAAAGTATATTATTGATAGCTAAGGGAATAAGTTTTTCGGGGAATTGATTTGGGCCGTAGTTGTTCGAGCAGTTTGAAATTACAACTGGTAGCTTGTAAGTATGAAAAAAAGCTCTGACAAGATGATCGGAACCTGCTTTAGATGCTGAATACGGACTACGAGGACTGTAGGGTGTTTTTTCTGTAAAAAATCCGGTTGAATCAAGTGAACCATACACCTCATCAGTTGAAATATGATAAAAACAATGAAAATTTTGATTATGTTTCAATTGTTCCTGAGAAGAAAAAAGAAGGTTGGCGGTACCGACAACATTTGCGTAAATGAATTCTAAGGGATTAGAAATTGAACGGTCAACATGAGATTCGGCTGCCAGATGGATCACTCCATTAAATTTATATTTTCTAAAAAGTTCCCTAATAAATTCCTGATTGGTAATATCTCCTTTAATAAATGAATAGTTTGAATAATCTTCAATGTCTGTCAGGTTTTCAAGATTGCCGGCGTAGGTAAGTTTATCCAGGTTGTAAATCAGGTAATCAGGATATTTTTTGACAAACCTTCTTACTACATGAGAACCTATAAATCCGGCACCCCCGGTTATTAATATTTTATTTTTGGTATTCAAAATTTCCGGAAATAATTTTTACAAATTACTTTTTCGATAATGTTTTTCCCAATCCCATGCAGTTTTCACCGCTTCATCAAGGGAACTTTCAGTTTTCCATCCTAATTCATTATTGGCATGTCTGGTGTCAGCCCAAATTTTTTCAATATCACCTGGTCTGCGGTCAAGTACTTTTAAGTTTAATTTTCGGCCAGATACCCTTTCAAACGATTTGATCATCTCAAATACTGAAACACCCTTTCCAGTACCCAAATTAAAAACTTCATAGCTTGGTGTGCTTTTCTTTTCGAATAACCTTTCGATAGCCATTACATGAGCCTTGGCAAGATCAACTACATGTAAATAATCACGAATGGCTGACCCATCAGGTGTATTATAATCATTTCCAAAAACACGCAGAAAATCTCGAATTCCTATACCGGTTTGAGTAATATATGGGACCAGATTATCAGGAACACCCATAGGGAGTTCTCCAATAAGAGCTGAAGGATGTGCTCCGATAGGATTGAAATAGCGCAATGAAACAGATTTTATAAATTTTGAGCTATACACAGTGTCCTGTATGATCTCTTCTGATATTTGTTTTGTATTTCCATATGGGGATTCTGCTGGTTTGATAGGAGTTTTTTCCGTAACAGGAAGATTTTCTGCTTGTCCGTAAACTGTACAAGAGGATGAGAAAACCAAATTTGGTATATGGAATTCCTCCATTCCATCCAGTAAATTCATTAATGATAACAAATTATTCCGGTAATATTTTAGCGGTTTCTCAACTGATTCACCAACGGCTTTATATGCAGCAAAGTGAATTATTGATCCGATATCTTTGTTATTCTTAAAAAAAGTTCTTAGCCTGTCTTGATCACAAAGGTCAAATTTTTCAAATTCAGATTGTTTACCTGTAATTGCATAAATTCCATCTAAAACCTCAATGCGGGAATTTGAAAGGTTATCAATAATATATACTTCGAAGTCCTTTTCAAGTAACTCCACCACTGTATGAGAACCAATATAACCGGTTCCACCGGTAACCAGAACTTTATTATTCATATTTTATACCCGTATGAATTATGATTTTCACAACAAATAGAATCAAAGACTCCAGTAATCGAGTTTAGTAATCATTCCCCTGTAAATTCCTTTTACATCAACTAAAACCCCATTACCATTTAGAATTGATACAAAGTATGCTTCATCAAGATCAATATATTCTCTATGATTTACTGCCACAATAACGGCATCATAATTTTTTTCGTTTTTTTTCTTTAACTCAAAACCATATTCCGTTTGAATTTCGTCAGGATTTGCATAAGGATCTGTTACATCCACTTTGACACCAAATGAATAAAGTTCCTTTACTATATCAACCACCTTAGAATTACGGATGTCGCTGACATTTTCCTTGAAGGTGGCTCCCATTATTAATACATTAGCATCTTTAATATTTTTGTCACCTGCTATGATTTTTTTAACTATTTGTTTGGCTATATAACCTCCCATTGAGTCATTAATAAACCGTCCCGAGTTTATCATTTGTGCATGATACCCAAGTTGTTCTGCTTTGTAAGTCAGGTAATAAGGATCTACACCAATGCAATGGCCACCAACAAGGCCCGGGTAAAAATTAAGAAAATTCCATTTTGTTCCGGCTGCTTCCAGTACCTCATAGGTGTTAATACCCATTCTGCTAAAAATAATTGATAATTCATTCATAAAACCGATATTGATATCGCGCTGGGTATTTTCAATTATTTTTGCAGCCTCAGCAACCTTAATTGAACTGGCACGGTGGATACCTGCTTCAATGATCATCTCATAAACCTTAGCAATATTTTCAAGTGATTCTTCATCACCTCCCGAAACAACTTTTACTATTTTTGTTAATGTATGTTCTTTATCACCAGGATTTATTCTTTCCGGTGAAAAACCAACCTTAAAATCTTTAAGATATTTTAAACCAGAAATTTTTTCAAGCCGAGGAATGCATTCTTCCTCTGTACATCCCGGATAAACAGTTGATTCATAAACAACATAATCTCCTTTTTTTAGAATTTTCCCTACTGTTTCAGTTGCAGAAAAAAGAGGTCTGAGATCAGGCAGATTATGATCAGTTATTGGTGTGGGAACAGCAACAATGTGAAATCCTGCTTTTCTCAGATCTTCGGGTTCATAAGTGTATTGAATATTAACATTTTTAAAAGCCTCAGGTTCAAGTTCATTGCTGGGATCTTTTCCCTGCTTCATCATTTCAATACGGTCGGGTTTAATATCAAAACCGATCACAGGTACTGTTTTTGCAAATTCCAAAGCAATTGGCAACCCAACATATCCAAGCCCAATAACTGATATAGGTGTTTTACGTTCTATAATTTCTTTATACATTTTACATTATTTTAGTTCATTTCATATACTTGCAAAAAGGATGATAATTGCCTTTCAACCCAATGGCGTTGGCATTTCTTATTTTATAAACCAATTCAACAGTTTTTTCTACCTCCTTGATACCGAATCCTTTTCCGGTAAAAATATTTTCATAACTTTTCGTATGAAGATCAGTAAAACCATCGCTGAATTCAAATTCTTCACCATCTAGTTTTAATGACCGGAAAGTTCTTTGGCTATTATTCTTAATATGATCAGGAATATCTTTATAATCGACACTCAGGAACCATCTTACCCTGGCATTTTTTAAGTTCAGAAATCCTGCTGCTTTATTATCCTGTGAAAAATGTACAATATTCTCATCCACATCACCAAAGATCCAGGTAAGCATATCAAAAAAATGAACCCCAATATTTGTGGCCACACCTCCTGACTTTTGTATATTGCCTTTCCATGAGAAAAAGTACCAGCTTCCCCTGCTGGTAATATATGTCAGGTCAATATCATAAACTTTATTTTTTGGCCCGTTCTTAACTTTTTCTTTAAGAGCTACTACAGAAGGATGTAACCGCAATTGAAGAATATTAAACACCTTTTTCCCTGTCTCTTTTTCGAAATCCTGAAGAGCATATACATTCCAGGGATTTAATACCATAGGTTTTTCACATATGGCATCGGCCTGATGCCTCAGGGCAAAACGGATATGAGAATCGTGGAGATAATTTGGAGAACAAATACTTACATAATCAACATTGAGTCCTTCCCTCTTTAGCTTATAAAGATGACGGTCAAACCTTTCAAATTCAACAAAAAAATCGGCATCAGGAAAATATTGATCAATTATACCAACGCTGTCAAATACATCAAGTGCAGCCACTAAATTGTTTCCGGTTTCTTTAATTGCGTTCAGATGCCGTACAGCAATAAAACCTGCAACTCCAATCAGGGCAAAATTTTTATGTGTGGGTTTCACTAGTATTTATTGTATTTTTTAAATAGCTGTAAATATGATAATTATGTTCTTTATTTTTAACTTGTCATTTCTATTTCCGTGGAACCCTCATAAAATTTACTCATCTTCATTTGCCATGCCCTGGCAGGATGAGGGTTTCATGTGTCGATAATCAACGATCAAACTTCAAAATTAATTAAAAAAATCTTCAGGGTGGTTAATTTTTGGTAAATGGTAGTTTATCAGTGACCTTTGTTACTTTTCCATCTTTAAATAAATATTTTTCCTGGCTTTCAGGACAAATTGCGATGTTATTTTTGTCGAAATGTAATCTTTGCCCGTATTGGCCCATCCATCCAACATGCTTTGCAGGATTCCCAATTACCAAAGAATATGGCATTACATCTTTTGTTACAACTGCCCCGGCTCCAACAAAGGAAAATTCTCCAAGTGTGATTCCACAAATGATAGTTGCATTAGCCCCGATAGAAGCTCCCCTGGCTACCAGGGTTTTTACATACTGTCCCTTCCTGACAACAGAACTCCTGGGATTGACAATATTTGTAAAAACCATTGAAGGCCCGAGAAAAACATCATCTTCACAAATTACTCCTGTGTATATGGAAACATTATTTTGAACTTTAACATTTTTTCCCAGGACAACATCAGGTGAAACAACAACATTCTGGCCAATATTACAGTTTTCTCCAATAACCGAATTGGTCATTATATGCGTAAAATGCCATATTTTGGTGCCTTTTCCGATATGGCAACCTTCATCAATTACTACTGTTTCATGTGCAAAATACTCTTTTTCCATATCTATAGTTCGTCAGCTATTTCCAACAAGTTATGAGTAATATAGTTTAATTGTTCCTTAGATAATTCAGTATGAATTGGTAATGAGATTACAGTTTTACACAATTCTTCAGTTACTATAAAATCTTTATCAGAATAATCCGGATTTTGGTATGCTTTCTGACAGTGCAAAGGCACCGGATAATAGATCATGGCCGGGATCTCTCTGGCTGCAAGTCTTTCCTTAAGGAGATCCCTGCTGATTCCTTTTGTTTTTAAAGTATATTGATGAAAAATGTGATTTGACCAGGTAACCTTTTTGGGAATCACCAGATTTTTATGCTCTTTTAAAATCTGGTCATAATATCTGGCTGCATCCTGCCTGGCCATGTTATACTTATCAAGATATTTAAGTTTCACATTTAAAATAGCTGCCTGAAGAGAATCAAGCCTTGAATTTATACCTACATAATCGTGATAATATTTTACTTTCATGCCATGATTAACAGTATATCTGAGTTTTTCAGCCAACTCGTCATTGTTTGTAAGAATGGCACCTCCGTCGCCATAAGCACCGAGGTTTTTTGAAGGGAAAAAAGATGTGCAACCAATATCACCAATAGTACCGGCTTTCTTTTTATGTCCATCTTCAAACAAATAATCAACCCCGGTTGCCTGAGCTGCATCTTCAACTACATAAAGATTATATTTTTGTGCTAAGTCAATTATATCTTCCATAGGTGCACATTGGCCATACAAATGAACTGGAATTATTGCCTTGGTTTTTTCATTAATGGCCTTTTCAATTGAATCCGGATCAATATTAAAATCATCGGGCCGTACATCCACAAGCCTGGGTTTCAGTCCTAATAATGCAATAGCTTCAACTGTAGCAATAAAAGTAAAATCAGCAGTGATAACCTCATCCCCCGGTTTCAGGCCTAGTGCCATCAAAGCTACCTGCAGGGCATCAGTACCATTCCCACATGGGATAACATGTTTAACATTAAGGTAATTTTCTAAATTACCGGAAAATTCTTTAACCTCCTTTCCATTGATAAAAGCTGTTGAATGAAAGACATTTTGTACAGCCTTTTCAATCTCATCCCGGATTTTTTTATACTGACCTTTGAGGTCAACCATACTTATTTCTTCCATGTATTTTGTGGCAAGTAAATTTTACGAAATTAACGAATAAATTATAGAACCTTTATAATTTTAAATTTCCAGCAAAAGCAAAATTTTTGGGTTTTAAAGAAAATAAAAACTAATAATCCTTGCACATCAATGATTATACTATTGTAATTAATCTTTCAAAATTAAACCAAGTTTAGTGTCGGACTTTGTTCAGACCCGTAAAAACCAAGGTCATAATCAACATGGTAAAAATATACTTTTCGTAAATATTATTTATCTGTTATTTTTTTAATATCCATATTCAAGCGCTTACTTGTATAACCTGTCATTATCCTGCATATCCATCCACATGGCAAATAATAGAAATTGAAATCCACT
>JAUWMO010000032.1 GCA_030613125.1 Bacteroidota bacterium
GTGGATTATTCATTTGAAAATCCGAAAATGAATTTTTTTAAAAGGCTTTTCAGGTTTGAACCCAGGAATGATTCGATAATAGTCAAAAAGAGGGAGGAGAGGTTGCATAAACGTCAGCAAAGAAAAGAGAAAAAAACAAAAGAAGGATCAGGTTTCAAAAGACCCTGAACAAATTGTTTGGGAGTAAAAACAAAACAGAACCTCCTGATTCCACTCACGATTATTAATTTTAAATTATCTTTACTTGCAATAGAACCCTGGGAAAATGCAAATATTACTTTTCTTATTCCTGATATTAGTATTTATAGTATTAGCTACAGCAAAATTTAAACTGCATCCATTTCTCTCACTTATTATTGCTGCAATTATAATGGGATTTGCAGCAAGTTTAGATGGAAGTACAATTGTTGTTAAACTGGCTGAAGGATTTGGAAATACCCTTGGAAGTATTGGTATTATTATAGCATTTGGAACAATTATTGGTGTTTTTCTTGAAAAAAGCGGTGGAACAAGAGTTATGGCTGATGCTATATTAAAAATTATTGGTGTAAAACGTTCTGCCCTGGCAATGAACTTTACCGGTTTTATTATTTCCATTCCCGTATTTTGCGATTCAGGTTTTGTTATACTTTCTGCTCTGAATAAAGCATTAAGTAAAAAAACTGGTATTCCCCTGGTTGTTCTGGCCATTTCCCTGGCTGCGGGATTGTATGCAACTCATGTATTCATACCCCCAACTCCCGGGCCATTAGCTGCTGCTGCAGCCCTGGAAGCCGATCTTGGATTAGTTATTTTATTAGGGTTAATCGTAGCCATTCCAGCCAGTTTAGCTGGATATCTTTGGGCCAGGTTTATTGGAAATAAAGTTCATATTCCTGTAGATGAAAATCTTAAATTAGAAGATGAAATTAAGGATTTACCAGGCATCGGAGCCTCCATCTCCCCGATTATTGTCCCTATAGTTCTTATTGCACTCAAATCTATTGCTTCTTATCCCACTCACCCCTTGGGGAATGGGATTTTATTCCAAATCTTGGATTTTATCGGAAGTCCGATTATTGCATTGTTTGCAGGTGTTCTGTTTTCATTTAATTTAATGAGAGGTTCGAAAAAATTACGCCTCGATTGGGTTTCCAATGGACTAAAAAATGCCGGGGTTATTATATTGATAACCGGTGCCGGAGGCGCATTTGGGAATATCTTAAGTGCCGGTGGCATTGGAGATATTATTGGTTCAGGTTTTTCTACACTTCAGGTGGGTATTATTTTACCCTTTATTATTGCAGCAATTCTAAAATCAGCACAAGGATCTTCAACGGTTTCTATAATTACAACTGCCGCAATAGTGGCACCCCTGCTTGAGCCTCTCGGACTTTTATCTCCACTTGGTAAAGCTTTAACGGTTCTGGCTGTTGGTGCGGGTGCCATGACAGTGTCACATTTGAATGACAGCTATTTCTGGGTAGTATCACAGTTTTCTGGCATGAATGTACAAACCGCATTGAAGAGCCATACTGTTGCAACACTTTTTCAGGGATTAACAGCAATTACAGTAATTATTGTAATGAGTTTTATCTTACTTTAAGCTTGCGTGTCGGTGCAAAATTAATTCGATGTAACATTGTATTATAGATTTATTGTTCGTCCAATTTAGAAGTCAGCTAAAGCTGACTGGATTCGTACTGTATTGCACTCATTATCACCATGTTGAAGCATGGTGCTGTTTTTTTGCATCCAACTGTTTTATGACTTTGATGGTTTGCCTTCTTCAATATATAATCCGAACATTAATTCTCACATCTTAATAATTCAGTATTTTGATAAAAGTGCGGAAAACAGGAATAATGGTAAAATACTCTGAGCATCTTGGATTTGTTATAAAATTTAAGTAAATTTATAAGAATCAGCATCATGCAACTTTTTCTATAATAAATTTAATACCGGACCTAGTAAGAAATGATGAATTAGGAACAGGTAAATGATTTGAAATGGTTTGATATCTCATTTTTTATTGGTCTATGAACTGTCAGCTATGATGGGGCCTATAAAAAATATTTCAAATATGAAATATCATGCTAATAAGCCTGATGAAGTTAAAACCCTGATTAATAATCTTATTCAATCCATTACCGCTCAATTTAAGATCAGTAAGGGCAGACCTGACAGGGTCAAAGCAGATTGTGCACAACTTCGAAAGTATGTTAAAGGCCATATGGCTGAAGCCGATATCGAAATTTCAAGACAGCTTCCTCCCCTTCTGCTTAAACGTACCGGACCGATTGCAATTCCTCTTTTTTCCCTTTTAGAAGAAGTGGCTGCAAACAGTCATCAACCATGGCCAATTTTAAATGGATTGCTAACTGCCCGGGATAAAAATTTGGCTACTCGTGCATTAAAATCCACTGTAAAATTAGCTGAATCCGGGTCTTTATTGGTGGATTCACAGATTATCAGTTTTTTTGCCCGGCAGTTGGAGACTGAAAGCAATCCATTCATCGGGAAAGAAGCTCTTAATAATATTGCAAGAATACTTCACTGCTCACCTTTTGGAAAATCTAACCTAAGCAATGAGCCGGAACTTGCTATATTTCTGGAAAGTAAGGATTTAAAACATCGTGGCCTTGCTGCACGGTTACTGGATCGTTTTAATCAACCTGTTACCCGGGAACTGGTTATTCAGTTATTAGGCCGGAAGAACCAATCTTTTTTCGCTCCATATCTTGCTTATACTCGCGCTACATATATGGATATGTTCTGCTTACAACCTTTGACTGATAAATCCCCGTCTGCCTTGCAATCGTTTCAAAGGGTCGAAAAAATATGTGGAGACAAATTATTAAAAGAGATCATTGCAACATTGGGCTGGTCGCGTGTTAATTTTGGAATTCAAGCCCATCGTCTTATTGGAATCAGTATAAACGGATCGCTTCCCCTTATGTTATTGGAGAACGAAGCAATCCTTTTTGAAAGGTGTAAGGAAACCCGTCGAACCTCAGACATTTTCTTAATTGTTGCAAATGGTGGAAGTCCGGCCGATAAACAACATGATTCTGTCGGACAAGACCGGGTGGCACTTTTTCGTGCCTATAACCTGTTACATGCTGAATTATTGAAAGAAATTCTCGATGTTGCTCAATTAACCCGCGAGAGAGTACAGAATATTATTTGCCTTATGGATAGGATCGTAGAAAACTTCATAGTTCTTTTTTCTGTTTACACCGAAGAGTGCTTGATCTTACCGGACATCTATCAGGAGTTGAAAAAACGGATCCTTTCTGAATTGAAGCTAAAACCCCGGCAGACCAAGCTTTCAGCTGAAGCTGACCGCCTTGTTAAGGCATTTGAAGACCCTGGATCTATCGGTGAAGTACAAACCTTTCATGGTTTGAAACGGTATTTGCATCAACTTGGGCTGGCCCTTGGCTTTCATTTTGTAGAAAAGGGAAGCTCTCCAAACCGTACAGTGGATATAATAACATCTACTCATGAAAAGATTTTAACTGTAACAAAAGTAATACAATATGCTGATTTTGAATCTGATCCGGATCTATCTGAATCAACATTACAAATTCCATATCCAGTACAGGTTGTCATCGATGGCTATAGCCGGCAAATCATGCATGGCCAAAAAAACTTTCCAAATACAAAAATCTTTTGCTATGGCAATGAGGTACATTATTATCTGAATTTTAAAAATCATCCTGCATTTATACGGATCGATTATTCACCTCCTGTACGTGGCGGCATGATTGATCTTAAGTACTTTGGTGTGAGTAATTATGAGCTTTCTATACATCCTAATACTTCACTTGAAGCCATCCGGATTTTTTTTCAATTGCTTGATTTTGATATTCAAATTGATGGTACTCACATCCATGCCCGTTATGATAAAGAGCGCGCCCTTGATCTGGGAGACCTGCGTAATAAAGTGGAGGCCTTATTTCGATTGGCGCCTTATATTATGGATATTGACTGGATTATCGGATCGCTGAAACTGGATAAGGAAGCACAGTTAAAAGTAGCTGAAGCATGGGCAGAGTCATTTATTTATTGGGGAGTTCTTCCGGTCGATCAGTTGATTACAAAAAACCGGACAGGGATAATAAAAGCCATGGAAACAGGCCCTTCAGCTAAAGGAGAGGTGGGTTGGTCTGGTAAAGGTGATTATTCAGACTTGTTCAACGTTACACCACCGACAAATTTTTTTAAAAAGCTATACGTGATACTTGAACAACTGGGTGTGGAGACTTTGCCCTTCTTAAGTAAGGACTGTCGCCGGCCTATGGGGCAAATACGTCTTGAAAGGTTAATTCTTACTTCACTGCGAAAGGCAATGGCCTATGGTGCAATTATACCAACACCTGATGGTTATCAGGCTACACATACAGAGTTGTTTCAACGAATATATGCACCAGATTGTTTTACCAAAATTTGTGCTTCCGGTGAAAATGCTGTTGTTTCAGTCATCACTATGGCCCGTTTGGCAGCTCCACTGGAAAGCACTTTGAAATTTAGAACCACAGGAAGTGTTAATGGATATGAAGTTCAGTATGCTGCTTTTCCCCTCAAAGAGAAAAACATGAGCCTTTATGTACTTCGCGGGGCCAAAGGTATAATCCGGCTTGCCCTGTTTGCACATGATGAGGTTCTTTTTAAACGGAGAAAAAATACGAATTTACCGTGGATACCAAATACAAGTTCCAATGTAAATGAGTTTACTTCATTACTACGCAATAATAATTACCTGGATCCGGGTCCGGAACAATCAGTGGATGAAGAAAAAAATGAAGCCAGGAATTTCCTTAAAAGCATACAGGAAATGAGTATGCCGGAAAAAAGTGCTCCGTTACCTGGAGAACGGATCATTACTGGCCTTAAAGCTTCACCTGGCAGATCTGTAGGAAAAGTCTTATTTAATACTTCAGGTCGTAAACCCGAAGACTTTAAAGATGCAATACTCATATCTCCTTCGATAAAACCTGAGGACAATACTTTTATTTACAACTCTGCCGGAGTTGTATCAACCGGCGGAGGTATACTAAGCCATGCAGGACTAATTGCTGTTCAATTTCACAAACCGTCATTAATTATTTCCGGTCAGTGGCATCAGGATGCCGGCGGTTTACATACTTTATTCTACCGAACGGTTGAATACACCATAAAGAAAAAGAAAATTCAGGGATATTCCGTATGTGTTCGCTGCAATATTCATGAACCTGAATATCACATTGAAGAGGGGGATCTGGTAATTCTTGATGCAACAGAGGGAAGACTCCAGGTGCTTGGACAGCAAAGGAATGCTTTAGCTCTCTATGAAGGATTTAATATGTTAGGTAAAACAAACGAAATGCTTTCCCGGATTACAAGTGAAAAAGATATTCTCAACTTACGAGGTAAACAATTACGTGCCAGACATCAAATTGAAAAAACTTTCAAACGGCTGTCTGATAGGGCTTTAATACGTTATGCTGTATACGAGATATTAGTCGGAGAAAAGCTGTTTACACATGGACCCGGACAAGGTGGAAGATACTGTCTTTTAAAATTATTGTTAGATAATCCCACGATAGGTAATGATGTGCTAAATTATTTACACGAGATAATCACAAAATTGGTTCAAGATTATCAGGCATTATTTAAAAAGGCAGAAAAATATATTCCCTCATCTCATTATCTTTATGAAATCCTCTCTCCACGACTTGATATACATCAACTTCATCAGGTTTTACGTAGCGTAGTCTTTTCATTGAAAGAATGCAGGATTGAAATTCCTGTTCCCCCATTGCCTGATACTTCTCAAATTGATCAATTAACCTGGCATCACCTTAATAAATTAAGAACAGAAAAAAACCAAACAATTCTTAGTTTAGGAAAAATAAGAAAAAACATATCACGGATACGTCATCTGCTCCGTCAGCTTGAACGTATAAATAAACTTCTTGGTATACCTGAGGAAAAAATGAAAGCGTTTTATGATATGATCAAGTTTATTGGAAAGGAAGAAAAGACAATCAGACAAAATCTAAAAAACCGATATGTTATTCGACATGATGAAGCAGGCTATGAATTATTTCCTTTTATTGGCTGGAAGGCGGCCAACCTGGCTGAAGCTGAACGAATAACCAGACATGATCTTATCCCTCCCTGGTTTGCAGTTACCAACCGTGCATTCTGTGATATGCTTGATGCACCTATAAAGCGCACTGCAGTGAGCAACGGGAAGATATTACATGGACCTGACACATTACGTAATGCAATTAATGAGATCCTAAAACGAACAAATTTGAACAACGCCCGGAAATCCATATTTATTCGCAATCTTTGGGAAAGTGTCAGCCTACCTGATGAGTTATCTCAGGCAGTAACTGATGCCTATCGCCAAATTGGCTACGAAATATCTTCAAATAAAGATTCCGGTAATAATAATACTTCACCTTTTGTTGCTCTTCGATCGTCTTCCCTAGAGGAGGACGCGGAAATTGCTACCCGGGCAGGTGAATTTGAGACCTTTCTGTACATTCAGGGGGGAAAATATTTACTTGAATATCTAAAAAGGACATGGAGCGGATTATGGACAGAACGAGCTATACATAACCGGTCTGTTTTGGGTAATAGTTTTAGGCAAACCGGTGGAGGGGTGATCATTCAATGCATTGTAAACTCTGATGTTTCAGGAGTTCTTCAAACCGTAAATATAGCCAGGGGCGAAATTGGTGAGATAATTATAAATGCCGGATTGGGTCTGGGCGAGGGAATTGTTTCCGGGGTTGTTGCAGCCGACCAGATTACAGTATCTAAGGAAGGTGACCTGCAACAAAACCCTTTACATTTTAGCTATATTACCAGTGATAAAAGAGAAAGGGTTGTATTCAATCATAGTGCCGGTTTTGGTACAGTTTGCACTGAAACCCTTTATCATCAACGATTGCGTCCGGCTTTAAATTATTTAGAATTATCCAAACTGGTAAGTGTTGCCACGAAATTGGAAAAGGCTTATGGCTACCCACTTGATATCGAATATGGAATCGAAAGTAACCGGCTATGGATTCTTCAGGTCCGTCCCGTAGCAACTTATTCATCAGTATTGAAAGAAACACTTGATCATTATCCTATTAGCAGGGGGGAAATAAATAACAATACAATAAAATAAATATTTACTTCAAGAAAAGTATAACATTATGATACAACGCGAAGACTCATTGAAATATCATAAGACTGGCCGACCCGGTAAAATCGAATTACGCCCTACCAAGGCTTGTCTTACACCCAGAGAAATGCGTTTTGCATATCTGCCGGGGGCTTCATTTCCTTCAATGGAAATTGCAAAAAACCCATCCTCTGCATTCCAATATACCGCACGTGGCAATTTGGTTGGCGTTATAACCAATGGTACTGCTATACCCGGTTTGGGGAATGTTGGCCCTGTTGCTGCCAAGCCCATGCAGGAAGGAATGGCGGTTCTCTTTAAACGGCTTGCTGATATAGATGTTTTTGATCTGGAATTAAACACAACAGATCCGGATCGTTTTGTGGAGACCATTCAAATGCTTGAACCAACTTTTGGGGGAATTAATTTACTGGATATACAGGCTCCTGAAGGTTTTTATATCTACGATTCCTTACGCGAGAGCCTCAATATTCCTGTTTTCCACGAAAATCTTTACAGCACAGCTGTTGTGGCAGCAGCTGCATTAATCAATTCTCTGGATCTTGTGGGAAAAAATATTGATAAGATACAAATGGTTATTTGCGGTGCAGGAACCGTCGGTATTGGATGTGCCCGATTATTTCTTCGTCTCGGCGTAAAACTTGAAAATATGCATGTTTATGATGAAAAAGGATTGCTCCATCCCGACCGCGATGATCTATCTGATTACCAACGGGATTTTGCCAACAGTTATCCTGCATTTAACCTGGCAGAGGGTTTGAAAGGTGCAGACGTTTTTATAGGTGCCTCTGCCGGAGGCGTTTTAAATATGGAAATGATCAGATCAATGAATCGTTTTCCAATTGTTTTTGCCCTGGCCACACCTGAACCTGAAATCGATTATGAAGTTGCACGTGGAAGCCGTCAGGATATAATTATGGCAACAGGTCTCGGGCAATATCCCAATGCAGTTATGGATATTTTAAGCTTTCCGTATATCTTCCGTGGTGCCCTGGATGTTCAGGCTACGGCAATTACCGAAGGGATGCTTCTTGCCGCTGCCCGTGCCTTGGCTGACCTGGCCCGGGAAGAGGTTGTGGAAGAGGTAGAACGTGCTTACGGTGATAAGCACCTTAGCTTTGGTCCTGAATACCTTCTGCCCAAACCTATTGATCCACGAATCCTTGTATATGAGTCATCAGCTGTGGCACGCCAGGCTATTGAGGAAGGTGTATCGGGTCGACCGGTTGAAATGGAAGTTTATCGTGAAAGCCTGTCTGTTCGTCTAGGTACAGGACGAGAAATTTTGCGCGATCTGATTATGAGGGCCAAGCAAAAACCACTAAAAGTCGTCTTCTCAGAAGGAAGTAACGAAACCATTTTGCGTGCTGCTGGTATTCTTCTGGATGAAGGAATCGCAAGCCCTATTCTGTTGGGAGCTGAGGAAGAAATCCGGAAGAATATTGACCGGTTGGGATTGGATTTAGGTGGAATTTCAATAATTGATCCATCTCAATCTGTTCATTTTGAATCATATGCTGATGAATATTTCAGTATGCGAAAACGACACGGAGTAATGCGTGAAACAGCAAACCAACGACTTAATAAAAGGGATTATTTTGCGGCTATGATGGTTCACAAGGGTGATGCCGATATGATGATTGCCGGTTATTCTACCCATTATGTGGAAACCTTCCGGACAATTTTAGAGGTAATCGGACCGGCAGACGATATACACCGGATTTCCAGTCATTACCTGGTTTTGCTTCCAAAGGATGTGGTTTTTTTAGCTGACTGTGCAGTGAATATCAACCCGGATGCAAAAAACCTGGCCGAGATAGCTATCCTTTCAGCACATATGTGCAGTGCATTAGGGTTTGAACCCCGAGTGGCCATGCTTTCTTTTTCGAACTTTGGCAGTGTTGATCACCCATATGCTGCTAAAGTACGCCAGGCCACTAAAATAGTCAAGGAACGATTTCCTGATTTGATTATCGATGGTGAAATGCAATTAGCTACTGCACGCGATAATTCGCTGCGAATGGATTATTTCCCATTTACAAATCTGGAAAAGGATGCTAACGTATTGATTTTTCCCGACCTGCAATCAGGCAACCTTACAATGCATTCCTTACAGTATATGGCTGAAGCCATCCCAATTGGGCCAATTCTTATGGGCACACGGCTACCGGCACACCTGATTCAATATGGCGCAACTGTGGAGGAGGTTGTTAACCTGACAACGGTTGGGGTTGTTGAAGCATCCGCTCTATAATGAGATTGGTTATCTTCGAAGTGCACAGTACACTACAAGTAAAAATTCATCCTCTAAGAAAGTTGCTTTGAATTGCACCCATTGGGCGCTTTATTAATAATGATCAAGGAATGATGGAAAAATTGTTACTTTCAAAGACTCGAACAGGAGCCAATTCCTCCAAAGGAGTGCCTTTGGCACAATAATTTCTATCATGTATTACAAAAAAAGTTAATAATGAAAATTAAAATGAACCGGCATTTCCTGGTAACTATTTTATTCTTTGCCATATATGTATCTCCAGGTCCTGTTTCGTCACAGGAACTTACTAAAAATCAAATTTTAGACAAAAAAGTGAAGGAGTTCCTTGAAAGCCACAGATATCAATGGAGAGATATGAATGTTCCTGCAACTGACGGTAAAGTATTGTTTGATATTATTATTGACCATAATTATACAAAAGCCCTTGAGATCGGAACTTCTACAGGACATTCAGGAATATGGATAGCCTGGGCATTAAGCAAAACTGATGGAAAACTTATTACAATAGAAATTAATGAAAAAAGATACCAGGAAGCTTTGTCAAACTTCAGGGAAGCAGGATTGATTGATTATGTGGATGCAAGATTGGCTGATGCCCATACTCTGGTTCCTGAACTTCAAGGTCCCTTTGATTTTGTTTTTTGTGATGCTGATAAAGGCTGGTATAAAAATTATTTTATAGCCGTACTCCCAAAACTTGAAACAGGAGGATGTTTTACTGCCCATAATGTAATTAATCTAAGATATGGTGGAGGAATTCAGGAATTTCTTGATTACGTTGAAAACCTGCCGAATGTGAAAACAACGATTAATAAATCAAGTTCTGCTGGGATTTCAGTTAGTTATAAGTTGAAAAAGTAAGTACAAGGATTGAAACCAATCATAAAATCTTTAAACCAAAAAATCCTTAAATTAAGATATCACCTTTTGATTTGATGATAAATTTGTGAGTTTTTTCAACATTTCTCTAACGGCTTCTACCGATTCAATATAATAATTGGCTTTTGTGGTCTTCGCTCCAACTTTAATGGTATAGGCCGAATCTGGCAAGGCATCAAAAGTATATTCATCAGTCCAGTCGTCACCAATAGCCATAATGAAATCAAATTCATTATTTCCTGTCTTTTGCATTGTTGCACGACCTTTGTTTATTCCTGAGTGTTTGATTTCCAGTACTTTATCCCCATCCATTATTTCCAGATTAAGATTAGACGTAAGGGATAGCAATTCATCTTTCAACTCCCACGATCGTTGTATCCCCAACCCTGGGTCAGCTTTCCGGTAATGCCACACAAGTGAAAAGTTTTTATTTTCGATAAAAGAACGCGGTGTCTGATCAACATAATATTCCAGTAATGGCCTGATTGTTTTTTTCCATTTATTGTCAATTTGTTCCATCATGTACCAGTCCAATCCGGGTTCACGTAGCCAGACTCCATGTTCGGCAACAAGATGGATCTTCCATGAAGAATCAAACCATTTACCTAATGTTTCTCTGTCCCGCCCGCTAATGATAACAAGGGTGTTTTTCTTGTCATAAGCTAAGGCTTTCAGAATATTATATAGTACGGAATCCGGTTTAGCATCTTCAGGATTTTTCCTGAACCATGTGAGAGTACCATCATAATCAAGAAATAATATCCTGTTCCGTGCAGTTCCATATGCACTGGCAATACTGTTTATACTTGCATCAGTGATTTTTCTTGTAAGTGAAGTTTCCTGTATCTCTTTTACACCCTCAAGTCCTTTAATGAATTCACGAGCCCACCTTTCAATATTATATCTTTTCAAACGTTCCTGCATAACCGTGTTCCTGCGGACCTGCTCAGACTCAGGCATTTTTAGAGCTTCCTCAATAGCCATTGCCATCTCATTTAAATTGTTCGGATTTACAAGAATTGATTCATGTAGTTCTTTTGAGGCTCCGGCCATTTCACTGAGAATCAAAACTCCTGTTTGATCTGGTCTGGATGCCACGTATTCTTTTGCCACCAGATTCAAACCATCTCTGAGAGGTACAATAAATGCGATGTCAGAAACGGCATACAAATCAATTAATTCAGAAGTTGTAAATTCCTGGTTCATATACCATACAGGCATCCAGTTGATCGTTCCGTAAGTCCCATTGATCCGACCAACAAGTTCATCTACTTCCCGTTTTAATCCATCATACTTTTCACCCTCTTCACCAGTTGGAGCAGCCACCAATATCAGTATTACTTTTTCGCGATATTCAGGTCTGGTTTCAAGAAAAATTTCATAAGCTTTTAACCTGTGAGGGATTCCTTTGGTATTATCGAGATGTCCTGCTGAAAGGATTAATTTTTTATCTGTTTCCGGAATCAGGTAAGATTCTATCTGTTCCTGGATCTTTGATTTTGGCTTGCCTGATTTTTCCTTTTGGCCGCCAGCCTCCCGATGGAACCTGTTAAAATCAATGCCTTTTGGAAAAACATCTACTTTTAATGTATGCTCATCAATACTAATTCGATTAAATACAATATCATATCCCATTAGTCTTTGAACACAACTTAAAAAGTGCCTGACATAATCATAAGTTTGAAATCCAATCAAATCAGCACTTAGTACTCCTTCCAAAATTTCCACCCTCCAGGGTAACAGTCTGAAGATCTCGAATGAGGGAAATGGAATATGAATAAACAATCCTATAGAAACAGATTGTTTTTGTTCCCTGATCAATTGTGGTAATAAAAGCAAGTGATAATCATGCACCCATATAATGTCACCATCTTCGATTACATCCATGACCTTATCAGCATATAACTGGTTGATGCGTTTGTAAGCTTCCCATTGTTCCTCTTGATACGAAACATCCTGTGTTAAATAGTGAAACAATGGCCAAATCGTATTTTTTGCAAATCCATATAAGTAAAGATTATAGTCATCCGGGTCAGCAAAAACAGGAATACAGTTAAAATCCTTCAATTTTTTTTCAAGGATACGCATTTCAGTTTCAGTGAAAGCATGATCCGCTAAAAGTGTCTGACCAATCCAGGTGGTTTGAAATTCCTTATAGAAACCTTGTAAACCTGAATTTTCAATTTCTTTACCCGGCTCCAAACGAAAATCTTCCTGATCTTTGTAAATATTAATCGGAATTTGATTTGATACAACTAATAATCGCTTCATAATATTGTTTCCTGTTCTGATAATATGTTAATTTTGGCCTGTCAGAAATTATACATTAAAATGTTCTTTGTTCACTCACATAAAGTTAAAAACCATAACGGATTAAACAAATTTTAACTCTTAAAACATTCATATATGCTAAATTTTGATGCTGTGATATTCGATTTAGACGGAGTTATTACTCAAACTGCCCTTGTACATGGAACAGCATGGAAAAGGGTTTTTGATGACTTTTTAAGATTCAGGGAGGAAAAAAACAATGAGCCTTTCCGTGAATTCACACATGTAAATGACTACCTGCCTTACGTGGATGGAAAACCCCGGTATAAAGGTGTAGCCTCATTCCTGGAGTCTCGTGGCATAAGCATACCGTACGGCGACCCGGGTGATGATCCGGAACAAATAACCGTTTGTGGTCTGGGAAACAAGAAAAACAAGCTGTTTAACGAGGTTTTAAAAACAGAAGGCGTTAAAGTATATGAAACAACAATCAGTTTGATAAGAGAGTTAAAAAACAGGGGTATAAGGATCGGAGTAGCCTCCTCCAGCAAGAATTGTAAACTGGTGCTGGAAAGAGCCGGTTTGTTAGATTGTTTTGAAACCCGGGTTGATGGTATTGTATCAACTGAATTAGGACTGAAAGGCAAGCCTGAACCGGATATTTTTACTGTAGCATGTGATAACCTGGGTATTGAATACCATCGTGCGGTGGTGGTTGAAGATGCCGTTTCAGGGGTACAGGCAGGATCAAACGGGAATTTTGGTTTTGTTTTGGGTGTCGCCAGAGAAAACAATGAACAGGAATTGCAGGCCAATGGAGCCGATATCGTGGTAACAGATCTTGGAGAAATAAGCGTTGAGGCAATAAATAGTTGGTTTATGAAAGGTTTGTATGAAGATAACTGGTCATTGCAATATTTCGATTATGATCTTGAAAAAGAGAGGTCCCGCGAAACCCTGCTTACAATAGGCAATGGTTATTTTGGTACCCGCGGGGCTCTTGAAGAGAGTCGGGCCAACCAGGTAAATTATCCTGGTACCTACATTGCCGGATTGTATAACCGTCTGATCTCAAAAGTTGCAGGACGGGATATTGAAAATGAAGATTTTGTTAACATTTCTAATTGGCTACCAGTTCGGTTCAAACCTGCCGATGGTGAATGGTTTGGATTCCAGCCTGATCCAACCTTTACCATTGAGAAAATTCGCAGGCATCTGAACTTCAAGACCGGTGAACTTAACCGGGAAATGATAATTCAAGATCCTCAAGGCCATCGAACTCAAATACACACGTCACGTTTTGCCAGCATGGGAAATCCTCATTGTGCCGGATTACAATATTCAATTACTCCACTTAATTATTCAGGAGTTTTCGTGATACAATCTGAATTAAACGGAAATCACATAAATGCCGGTGTGGAACGTTATAACCAACTGAACCAACAGCATCTGAAGCCTATATCAGAAGTTGCTGATAATGAGAATATATACCTGGTTGTGAGCACCACCGGGTCAAATATACAAGTAGCTCAGGCAGCCAGACATATAATTAATACATCTGATTCTGATTCAAAGCCTGAAATGAATGTGAGGTACGATAGTGGTTGGATACGTTCTGAGTTCCGGATCAATGTTAAACAGAACCAGAAAGTTACACTTCAAAAACTGGTAACAATTTTCACATCCATGGATCAGGGAGTGGATGATCCGTTTGAAGAAGCACGCCAAACACTACAATCAATGGATAATTATTCTGGTGAGTTAAAAAAATCTATTCAAAAATGGAAGGATATATGGAATTCAATCGATATTCAGATAAATGGTGACCGTCTTGCCCAGAAATTGATCAGATTGCATCTGTACCACATGATGGTTACAGCTTCCCCTCATACCTCAAAGCTGGATGTTGGGATCCCCCCAAGAGGCCTTCATGGAGAAGCTTACAGGGGGCATATCTTCTGGGATGAACTATATATTTTACCTTTGTACAACATTTGTTTCCCTGAAGTAGTTCGCTCCACCCTCCTTTATCGTTTCAGGCGACTCGACAAAGCAAGGGAATATGCCCGCGAATATGGTTATTGTGGAGCCATGTTCCCCTGGCAAAGTGGGAGCGATGGCAGGGAAGAAACTCAGGTTGTCCACCAGAATCCCGTTTCAGGAGAATGGGGCGACGATTACAGCTCATTGCAACGACATATTTCATTAGCAATAGCATACAATATCTGGAATTATTACATGACTTCATTGGATCATGACTTTATGGTTCAATATGGATTCGAAATGTTCCTCGAGATTTGCCGCTTCTGGGTGAGCAAATCCGAATTTGATCCGAAAGATCAAAAATATCATATCGGTAAAGTTATGGGTCCTGATGAATTCCATGAGAAATATCCGGAAGCAGTGGAGGGTGGAATAAAAGACAATGCTTATACTAACATCATGGTAAGCTGGGCCCTAAATACAGCATTCCGCATTCTTGATAGTCTGAATGCAAAAGAAGGTAAAGAGATATTGTCCAGAATAAAACTTAATGACTCTGAACTAAATGAATGGAATAAAATTAAAAGAAATATAGCCTTAGATATATCTGAAGATGGAATTATTGCACATTTTGAAGGATACTTTAAGCTTAAGGAACTGGAGTGGGAATATTACCGTCAAAAATATACTGACATACACCGTCTGGACAGGATTCTCAAAGCCGAGGGGAAATCTCCTGACGAGTTTAAACTGTCTAAACAGGCTGACCTGCTTATGGCTTTCTTTTTATTAGGGCCGGAAGAAGTATTAACAATTATTAGAAATCTTGGTTACCAGATTCCTGAAGAGTGTCTTGAACATAATTTTAACTACTACATTTCCAGAACATCACACGGATCTACCCTTAGCCGTTTAGTACATGCTGACCTGGCTTATACAACAGGCAAATCTGACTTGGGGTGGCAACTTTATTTGGAGGCTCTGAAAAGTGACCTTACTGATATACAGGGTGGGACAACCGGTGAAGGAATACATTGTGGTGTTATGGCCGGGACTGTTTATTCAGCACTAAGCACATTCTGTGGACTGGATCTTAGTTCGGAAGTTCCTAAAATATGTCCTGATCTGCCAGATAACTGGAAAAGTATCAAATTCACCTTTTTATTCAGAGGCATTATTTATAAAGTTGCAATTTCAAAAACAGAGGTTAAAATTATTTGTCGGAATGATAAAAAAAATAAAATAAAAATCCATCTTTGTGGCCGTGAATATAAATTATTGGATAACCAACTGGTCAGTTTTAAACTTTAATAAACTTATTTACAGATGTTAGGTGATATCCTCCTCATTAATGACATGCATAAAAAAGCTGCAAAAAGTATACGGGATTATGTAATGAATGATCTCAAAATAAAAGAGAAACGCTACAGATATATTATTTCAATATCTGGTGAATCAGGTTCCGGCAAATCAGAATTGGCTCATGCATTAGGAAAAATCCTTAAAGAGGATAATATTCGTATTAAGGTAATCCATACTGATAATTATTACAAAATTCAACCTTTGCTCCGCGAAGAATGGCGAAGAAATAAAGGATTTGATCAAATTGGCCTGAATGAATATGATTGGGTGAAAATTAATAAAACCATCCGGGATTTTAAGGAGGAGCAGGAATGTATGATCCCTTGTATTGATCTCATTCCGGAGCAAGTTGATAAATTGATTACAGATTTTGGTAAAATCGATATGCTTATCATTGACGGACTTTATGCTATTAACACTAAAGGTGTTGATTTAAGGATCTTTATCGATCTGACATACCATGAAACAAAGACCAACCAGTCCATCCGTATGAAAGAGGCAATGAATGATTTCAGACTTAAAATCCTGGAGCAGGAACATAAAAGCATCAGATCGTTAAAACCTCTGGCAGACTTAATTGTTGACAAAACCTACCAGGTTGTTGAAAACGGCAAAACCAAAACCGGGTAGTTGATAAAACTTTTTTCGTTTAAAATATTCCTGGTTACTTAAAATCTTCAAATCGGTTGGCCGATAAAAAGCGTTACGTTGAACATGCAATGGCCTTTTTGGGGCAATGCTTTTTAACCGGCTTGAAACAGCACATGCCAATAATTAACAATTCTAAAAAACTTATCTTTTTCAAGAATTTTAATTATTTCATCTACATAGAGTCTATAT
>JAUWMO010000305.1 GCA_030613125.1 Bacteroidota bacterium
TCAGCAATTCTTTATCAGGGTTGAGAGCATCTTTACTTAAAAAACATCATACATGAGTTAAACATGATTGGTCACCTTAAACCGGAATAGGGTGCTCAATATAGCCGAAATGTGCTCTGACAACGTAGTGCTATACGTAATGACCCGTAATCTTTTGTTCTTTATAGAAACTTCGTAAATTAATACAAACCTGTAACAGGCAGCTTTCAACACCCTGCATACCAGCCAACCAATAACATAAATACCCCTCATTGAACTTGATAAGGTAAAACCTACCCGGAATCTTTAGAATTTGTATATTAGGATTCTCAAATAATTGGGAAATAACAGATAAATAACTACAAACAATTTACCACATAAAAGCAAGATAATAATATGGGAACTTATTTAAAATCATCTATTTACAGAAAGACTTTTTATTATATCCTTGTTGGATTATTACTGACCTTTCAAACCGAGCTTACTGCTCAATCTGTCGGAAAATTAAACCTGGAAGAACTCTCAGACTATATTGATAAAGCTTATCAGGATTGGGAAATACCCGGAATGGCGATAGCTATTGTTAAAGATGGCCAGATTGTTTTTTCTGAAGGATATGGAGTCAGAAACTCAAATAGTGGTGAAAAGGTGGACACCAATACAATTTTCGGGATTGCTTCTAATACCAAGGCTATGACTGCGACTGCCCTGGCTATGCTGGTTGACGAAGGGAAAATATCATGGGATGATAAAGTCAGGAAATACCTGCCATGGTTCCGGCTTTATAATCCTTACGTTTCAGAAGAAACCACTATACGTGACCTTCTGTGCCACCGGGTTGGACTTGTGACTTTTAGTGGTGACCTGTTGTGGTATGGCAGTAATTATAGCCGTGAGGAAGTAATCCGGAGAGCAAGGTATCTGAAACCATCTTATGATTTTCGTTCAGGGTATGGTTATTCCAATATCATGTTTATAACAGCAGGAGAGATCATACCGGTTGTAACAGGACAATCATGGGATAATTTTGTTAAGGAAAAGTTTCTTGAGCCACTTGGAATGAACAATACTTCCACTTCGATCAGTTCATTTCATGGTAACAACAATATAGTAACGGGCCACATCAAAGTTGAGGGAAATCAGGTACCTGTCCCCTGGATCAATTGGGATAATATTGGTCCGGCAGGATCAGTAAATTCAAGTGTTGCAGATATGTCAAAGTGGATTATGCTCCAGCTCAACCGTGGAACCTTCAATGAAAATATATATTATTCTAAAACATCATCTACAGAAATGTGGACTGTTCAAAACCCTTTTAAGGTTTCAGACAAATCACTTGAAATATTTCCATCAAAGCATTTTAGTGGCTATGGTTTGGGATGGAGCCTGTTTGACTACCACGGCAGGAAAATAACTACCCATGGAGGCGGGATGGATGGTCAGATCTCAAGAGTGGTACTTGTTCCTGAAGAAAACCTTGGAATGGTGATCCTTACCAATAGCATTAACCGCCTGCCTACATATTTAATGTATGAAATTCTAGACCGCTATTTTGGCGCCGAAGCGAAAGACTGGAGTTCCTGGGGCCTCATGCGTTACAGATCTTCGCAAACCAGAAGGAAAAGCAACAAGAAGATGATGAGTTAAACAGGGTGAAAAACACATTGCCTTCCCTGCCTTTAGAGGGATATACAGGAATATACGGAGGCGATTTGTATGGTGATGCAGAAGTAAGGATTGAGGATGGTCACTTGGCAGTTTCTTTCATTCCAACACCTATGTTTGAAGGTGATCTTTTTCACTGGCATTACAATACATTTCAGATCAGACTGAGAAACACTCCCGGCCTGCCTTCAGGTAAAGTCCAATTTGTTCTGAATATGGATGGAGAAGTGGAGGAGATGAAGATTGACATCCCTAATCCCGACTTTGACTTTACTGAACTGAAATTTTTTAAAGTTAAGTAGTTTTTATAGGATAACAGAAATTCAGGTTTATTCTTCCTTCCTTATCAGCAGCCAGGTATCAGCATATTCAGGATGATTTTCGCGTATCCAGTGTATTCTTTCACGGGCAAATGAAACATCATCGGTAGCAATAACTGAAACTCTGTAAAATCCTTCTTCATTCCTGAGAAGTTCAGACGGCATACCTTTATTATCGACTTCTTTTTGGCGTGTAAGAGCGTTTGTCTTGAATTTAAAACTTCCTACAATAACATAGTAACGAAAAACTGCAGACTGGGAAGAGGAAGGTTCAACAATCTTTTCTTCCTTTTCAATGATTTTGTCATCAGCCGGGATATTTAACTGCTGAGTCTCACTATTCAGATCTTCCTGTTCTGATGTCTGAGCCTTCTTTTGTGAACCACATCCGGCGATAATAAGCATTAAACCGGCGAATAATAATATTAAATGTCTCATTTTTATAAAGATATGGCGTTTCGAAAGGAATATTATTTTCAGGGCACTAAAGTACGTGAAATCTAAGACTTCACCTAAAAAAAAAGTTAACAGTTTTTAACCTTAATATGTTAATAAGTAAATATATGTATATTGGGGGACACCAATTAATTCTTGTCTATGGACTTTACTTATTTCTTAACAATAAATTACAAATCTCAAATAACAAAAAACAAATAATAGTCAGATTTTTACTTTAAAGGCAGATTCTAATTAATACTTCTCAGGTTTACCTGAAGAATGAAACCAATCCGGAAAAGGGTTTTGCATCCCTGCTTCTTCAATTAGTTTGATGCTTAGTTCCCATAATTGGTTTTGAACATCTGTATTATATGAAATTGGTGATGAACGTACTGTCCTGCAATCTTCGAAATGTTTGCCGGTAATATTTTCCACTTCAGGGGAAATAGCAAGATATAGTTCGTTTTTAACTCCTTCGCTAACGGGAGAACCTATAAAACCCCAGGTTTCGGTAAGCATTTTAGTATTTATAACTCCGGGATGTAAACAATTTACGGTAAGTTTAATTCCGGTATTATTTTCTGATAGTTTGTAAGTAAACAAAACATTACAAAGTTTAGACCAGGAATATGCATTCACGCTTTCAAACTTCTCAGGCAGTAATATTCCATTAAGATCAATTGATCTGGAATGTATGCCTGAAGTCAGATTGATAATCCTCCCCTGCTGACTTCCATTAAGTAAAAACATTAAACGGCCTGTCAGGTAGAAATGGGCCAGATGGTTTACAGCAAAGGTCATCTCATAACCATCAGCAGAAAGCTGAAAAGATCTCATAATAATTCCGGCATTATTAATAAGCACATCAAGATTAGGTTCTGTGCTGATGATTTCTGTTGCCATTTCCTCAACTGCATGAAGGGAAGAAAAGTCAGCTATGTAACCTTTTGCATGTTCCCTGTATGTTCTGTTCTGAATTTCAAGAACTGTTTTATTAACTCTTTTTGGGTTCCTGCCATGAATAAGTACCCTGTAACCTTTTCGGGCCAGTTGAAATGCCGTTTCTTTGCCAATTCCGTCAGTAGCTCCGGTCATTAACACTACCCTTGTTTTGGCTGTCATAAAATCTGCAGATTTGTAATAAATAAAACTGCTAATATCTTGTCAGACATTATATTTCTATTAGGTGATAGTCTCAAAATAAAGTAGGTCATATTAATCAAACGACCATAAGTTAAATATAAATGAATTTCCATAGAGAGCAAATAATTCAATTTTTTGATACATATTTTAACGTGATTTCGATATAACAAATAATGAGACATAATGTATCAATCAGGAAATCAATAGGGGGCTGTCTCAAAATCCTATTTCTGTAATCATTCCTGCGAACGGCTTTAGCCCTCATGAGCGTAGCGAGTAACGCAGGAATCCATATTTAGCTAATAATGAAAGTATTATAGATTCCTGATCTCCGCTTCGCTTCGTCAGGAATGATATATTCAAAGGTTTTGATATACCCTCGGTAAAGAATTTCACAAAAAAAATTATTTAAATTTAAAGTTGTATATCACTAGTTTATCTTTTTAAGTTATGAACCCCTCATCTTTAAGTGAGTTAAATTTAGAGGTACAAGAACAAAAGGGCATGTATAAAGATATAATGCTTCTAAGGATGAGGGTTACTCATAAAGAGTCAATTTTATAAGGTATTCGTGAGCTCCAGCGCTAGGCGCTGTCGGTTCACCGAACACCATTAAAAATTAATTTAACTT
>JAUWMO010000045.1 GCA_030613125.1 Bacteroidota bacterium
TCTGAGTTTACGGTTGTAATGCCAGTTATTATTGGGTCCTGCGGGTTGCATATAAAATAGCTAAATCCATTTTTTCATCATTTATACCCCGACTCTTCCAGGTCCTTCGGACTCTTGAAGGTCGTTCACCATTCATACTTCCATCACTTCCATTAGTTCCAAACTCCCGGAACAGGCTCTTCACAGAATTCACATTTCCCGGATTTAATATGATTTGATATGATCCTGTAGCCTTTTCTTTCTATTAGAACTTTCTTGCATTCAGGACAGATAGTATTTGAGGCATGTGTACCTGGTACGTTTCCAATATATACAAATTTGATACCTGCATCCAGTGCAATTTCACGGGCCTTGTTTAAAGTTGAAACCGGAGTAGGAGGTAGCTGGGTCAGTTTATACTGTGGATGGAATCTTGAGAAATGAAGCGGATAATTGTACAGGTCGTTCTTATACAACCATTCACACATTTCCCTGATCATTACAAAATCATCTGTCCAGCTTGGTATTATGAGATTTGTGATTTCGAGCCATACTCCTTCTTCATGGAAGATTTTTAATGCATCCAGAATTGTTTGAAGTTTTCCTGCATTTAACTTCATGTAAATACTGTCTTTGAACGACTTAAGATCTATGTTTGCAGCATCAATGAATTTGCATAAATAACGTAATGGTTCTTCATTGATAAAACCTGCTGAGACAAGAATATTTTTTAAACCGGCTTTGTGAGCTGCCATGGAACTGTCAATAGTATATTCGAAGAAGGTTATAGGCTCTGAATAAGTATAAGCAATTGATCGACAATTGTTACGAACAGCTTCTTTTACCACCCTGTCAGGCATAAGGTCATAATTATCTGTTTCAGTCGGACTTTTCTGTGAGATTGTCCAGTTCTGGCAGTTCAGGCATGCAAGGTTACAGCCCGCTGTGGCAATAGAGAACACTCTTGAAGCTGGCATAAAATGATACAGAGGTTTTTTCTCCACAGGATCAACATGTACAGCGCATGGATTACCATATGCGATTGTATATAGCTTTCCATCGTGGTTGATACGATTCCTGCAATCACTTAATTCTCCGGGTTTTAATGTGCACTCGTTAGGACATATGAGACATCGTACGCCCCTGGGTGTTTCGGTTTGATACAAAGCCTCCTTGCTCCATTTCCACAGTTCTTCCTTACTTCTCTTTTCATTAATACCAGTTCCGGAAAGGTAAAACGGACAACAAGCCAGACCTCCAATACCTGTTAAACCCAGTTTTATGAATTCTCTTTTTGACAGTTTTCTGCTATCCATTAGTAAGAATTTATTTTTTATGACTTTCTAATTTGTTTCTGCCTGCATAAGTATAAGATGCTGCCAACAGACATAATGCACCAGTTAAAATAGCTGTTTTCCATAAACCCAACAGGGGCAACAATAAACCTGAAACAATGATTGCTCCAAAAGCTGCTCCAATAAGGTCAATGCTGTAAATAACAGCCGCAACTCTTGATGTTTTGCCAGACTGAATCAAACTTGCCGCTCTGAAAAGCTTACCAACCAGAAATGAAAAACCAAAGGTAAAAAGAAGGAAAAAGATCTGTCCTGCAATTGGCAAGAGATTCAGGATCTTTAGAAGTAAAAATAATGCAGGTACCAGAATAGCACCTGCCCCGATTAATATTTCCAGATATAAGAAATGTCTGATACCAGGTGACCTGCCTGAGTGATTCCTGCTTAAAGCTCCCAATGCAATACCTGCCATAAAAACTGTAATAATAGCTCCTATCATTACATATGCATAACCATATAAGATCTGGAAGATAAATATTAACAATATTTCAACTGAGGCTCCGGCAAACCCTCCTGCAAACATTCCGGCAGTAACTGGTTTTAACCTGGTAACCAATACAATAAAAATAATACCCAATAAAATAAAAAATGCTTTGGTATTAAACTTATAATGACTGAGCCAGTAAGAAATCTGGTTGAAATATGCTCTCGGATTAAGATCGGAATTTACCTGATTTTCATTTGGTAAACGTGACAATACCAGATTACTACGATCAAATAGCAGCTGATCATCAATATAATACTCAGAAACATATTCATTTGTTATGTTTTTTTCTGTAATCATTTGAGCTATATCCAGCCTCAAAGATAAATCAGAGGCTATAAAATAGTTCTTCTCACCCGGAATTATAATAACATTGCTAAATACTCTTTTAAGGGTATTATAAATCAAACTGTATAATTTATTTGCTTCTTTGCTTTCGTAGTTAGGTGATGCCGGTAATCCTAATGAAATGATCCCATCGTGTTCCAAAATTGTTTTTAATTCCTGAAAAAAATCAAGACTGTAATACCTGTTAAGCTGTGCAGTAAACGGAGGTGGTAAATTGATCAATACAGCATTGTAGGTATTATTACATCTGGAGACATACTGTCTTGCGTCACGATTTATAATTTGTACTTTTTCATTATTGAGCTCAGGAGCAAATACCCTTCCTGTCTTAACAATCCAGGGATTTATTTCCACATAATCTATTCTTTTGACATCATATTTCAGTATTTCATTAATTATTCCTGAAACTCCACCCGATATGATCAGTACATTCTCGGGATCTGACCTCTGAACAAGAGCATAATGAACATCTTCCTCATTGGCTACTATATTTAATGTATTTGATATGAGTGCATTGTTCTCATAAAAATTCAATTGATCACCTGTTTTAGATATCACCAGATTGCCATAAGGTGTATCTTTTAATAACAATATTTCCTGATTTATGTATAAGAAATGCTTATTAAACTTATCAACCGGAAATACAAACATTGAAATTGAAATTACCACTGAAATAATTAGCAATACAGAATTGATAAAAGTCACCTTCTCACTTTTTAAAATGAGGAATGCGATCAAAGTATTAAAAATAAAAACAATGGCAAGGATTTGCATTGATTTCAGAAAGTAAACAAGCAGAAAGCTGCAAACAGCACCCCCGATAAGGCTACCGGTTGCTTCAAATGCATAAACACGGCTAATCAGGTTAAATCGATACTTTGATGATAAACTGTAGGAGTAAAAGGAGAAAGAGTAGCCCGATAACAGGCAAAAAGGAGCAAGGAGGAAAAGTGAGCTGTAAAAAACTTCAAAAATCCCTACCTGGCTACCAGGAATAAAAACAATGTTCTTCAAAAAATTTAATAAGAATATGATTATCAATGGCAGAACACCAAGCAAAATAAGGGAGGTGTAGATAAATTTATTTTTATTCTTCAAGCGTGGAGAATACCTTCCTAACCAGGCTCCAAATCCCGTCAATAACATCCAATTAGCGAGTATCACCCCAATAACAAGTTCATTACCAAGAAAAACGGAAAGGAATTCGCGAAGGATGACTATCTGGGTAATTATAGTTACTGACCCCAGAGCAATAACCGGAAGTTTTTCCAGTATCACGGGCCCTGGTTTACCTGAAGTAACATCAGCAGATTTGTACTCATGTTCAGGTTCAATAGGTTGATAACTTACATTTTCGTTCTTAGAAAATAACTTCAGGTAATAATTCAGATGCCATGATAAGTGAAATATTGATATCATAACAAGGGCAATTCCAAAATCTACATGAATCACCAATAAACTGTCGACAGAGGGAATTGTTAGTTTATAATTCACCTGGATAGCCAGTAATAATCCCAGTGTGGCAGTGGTGAAGAATGCCAGCAAGAGCAGCATATTCCAGAACTTCCTGTGCCCGGAAGGGTGAATAATCCCTAATTTAGTCCCGGAAAAACTTATCAGATAGGCAATTAGCAAGCCTGTACCTATGGGAATTATGGAATAAGCAGCATTCATTATTTGATCTTGTGTTATAACGGCAAATCCAACCTATTGCTTCAATCCCATCTCTTCTTCCGAGAATATAATTGCCTCAAAGGTATAAAGTTCTGCATCTTTCCAGCCATCCCAACCAATTCTAGCTTTATCCTCAGCACAGTGTCCCAGAAACTCTTCTTTGGTCCAGTTGGTACTTTTAGCCACTTGTGGTAAAAATGTTCCCGACCGGCCTTCTTTTACCATGTAAATGCCATGTCTGCCAAGTTCAATTTCCTCAACCGAGTGGATTTCCTTAAGAGGAGTGAGGACTGAAATCTCAATATCAACTTCCGGAACCTCATGTTTAGTCACTGGTGAAAAGCGGTAATCATTCAGTGCTGATGAGATTGTCATATCTTTGACTACCTGATACAGTGGTGCATCAGGTTGAAATCTGCCAATGCATCCTCTAAGTTTTCCCTCAGAAGTATGAAGTGTAACGAAAGCCCCGGCTGGTTTGAGTAAAGTTTGTGAAAATTCCTTTGTATCAATTTTAAGCATCTGGTTATGGAGTATTTTTTGTTGAATAGTATTCCTGGCTAATTTAAGCAGGGATATTTTATCTTTTTCAGTGAGAAACTCAGATTTGTTTTGATTATTCTCCTGAGTTGTAATAATTGAAACATAACCAACCACCCGGTCATGATCACCGTAACGACTATCACCCGAGTTCAAGTATAACACCTTATGGTAGTTTATATCATGCTTATTTTCTGTCATATAAAGAAGCGTAAGGACTGAGGGCCAACCGCACATACTGGTTAACAGGTTAGGATAGTTTTCTTTTTCATTTTCTTTCAGAGCCTTTAGGAATTTCTCTGGTGATTTTGATAAAACGGCGTCTGTGATATTTTCATCAGCCAATTTAGCATTCCTGTAGTTAGGATAATGTGAAAGGTCGGTGCTTATGATAAAAAGGTTACCATCTTTAAAATAGGGAAGAAGGGCTTTGGCTATTTCTTCTGACATGGAAGGGGTTTGTGATCCTAAAACAACAGGGATAATCTTAAACGGGTTTTTCAACCTGTATTGCAGAAAAGGTAACTGAACTTCAAGGGAATGTTCACGTTGGTGGGCCGAAGCATTGTATTTAAAGCACTTATGTTCGCTTATTAGTTGATTAGCAAGGTCGATATCCACCTCAACTTCACCCAATGGTGTAATGTAATTGCCTTTACTATAGATGGAAGCTCCATTGAAACCGATATGATGGCTTGATCCGATTACAAAAATCCTGTCGTATTGAACTTCAGGGTCAAGCTGACGAAAGCCTGATGCAGCAACAAAACCTGAAAACACATATCCCGCATGTGGGGAAATTATTGCCCTTACCTCTCCATCGAAATCAATCAGCTCTGCTTTATTGAAAAAATCCTTGAGACCTGACTTTAATTCATCAGGATCGGAAGAATAAAAACTGCCTGCCACTGCAGGTTCCCTGTCAATTAATTGTTGTTCACTTTGTTTCATTGCTGTACGATTTTGTGATTTACATGCAATAACCATTAACACCATCAAGAAGATAATAAAAGATGTTCGGGTTAGATTTTTCATATTTTAATATATTGTTATAATGTTAGTTATATGGATTATATAAAGTCTTTATAAAAGATTGTTTATCTTGAATTATTCATATGATAAATTTATGAAATTTTCAATACATTGTCAATTTTAAACGGAAAATACCGATGGCGGAGAGTAAATGACGTGAAGCGAAGCGAGCATCTTTCAATCTCCCAGGCAGGTTCCTACTTCTCTTGCACTTATTAACCATGGGTGATTCATAGGAATCAGTTTTAATTTTCCTACAACATTTTCAAGTGGTACCAGATTGGTTTTATCACCTTTAACAGCAACCATATTGCCATATTTCTCTTCATTCATATATTTGGCACAAGCTGTGCCAAGCCGTGTAGCCAGTATCCGGTCAGCAGCAGATGGTGAGCCTCCACGCTGGAGATGTCCAAGTATTGTTACTTTGGATTCAAGGCGGGTGATTTCTTCAAGCTGTTGTGCAAGAAAAATAGTGTTTCCTGTATATTTTTTGTCGAGTGCTCTGAGTTCATTCTTTATTTGTGCTTTTTCTTTTTTTTTGGTTACTTCTTCAAGCTGTTTTTTGATATTTTGAATTTTTTGATCACCCTCCAGAGTTATAGCTCCTTCAGCAACTGCAACAATACTAAAAGATTTCCCTTGTCTGCTCCGCTCAAGGATTGATTCTGCAACAATATTTATATCATACGGGATTTCGGGTATAAGAATCACATCTGCACCTCCTGAAACACCGGCTCCAAGTGCAAGCCACCCCGCACGATGACCCATGATCTCCACAACAATGATTCTGTGATGGCTATGCGCTGTACTATGCAACCGGTCAATAGCACCTACGGCAATACCAAGAGCTGTATCAAATCCAAATGTAAGGTCTGTCATACCAACATCGTTGTCAATGGTTTTAGGCAATGTAATGACATTCAGTCCATGCCTTACAAGGTGATATGCATTTTTCTGAGTACCACCTCCTCCCATACAGACCAGGCAATCTAAATGGTTCCGGTGATAATTTTCAACAATAGCATCGGTCATATTCTTGATTTTGCTTCCAACACGCATTTTATAAGGTTTTTCCCTGCTGGTGCCTAATATGGTTCCACCCTGTGTAAGTATACCCGAAAGAGCTTTACTGCCAAGAGGTATACTACGGTTTTCCATAAGTCCCCTAAAGCCATCGAGGAATCCAATAATATTCACACCATACTTTCTGATACTGGCTTTTCCAATAGCCCGAATAGCAGCATTCAGACCCGGTGTATCACCACCGGAGGTTAAAATCCCAATTTGTTTTGACATGTTTTTTCAGATTTAATTTTATGTATTGTGATTGTAATTACAATAGAAAAGTAAAAGTAATTAAAAATCCGGGCTTGCAAATTTGTATCAGGAACTAAACGCTGACTGAAATATAAGGTTAATTTGAGTTTATATTGAAAAAAAGTTATCTTAGAGCACATATCATCAGCAGAAAAGGCAACATGCAAATTCAATCCCTGATCCTTTTATGAAAATAAAATTTTTTAATTCAGGCTTTACGCTTTTTCAGAAAATCGGATTTTTTCTTGGGCCTTTGTTAGCTATACTCATTTTCATTTTCTTTAAACCCGATTCTGAACATACACAGATAACTTATACTGCAGGAATTGCAATTCTTATGGCTGTCTGGTGGATTACCGAAACAATTCCGCTGGCCGTGACAGCTCTTTTACCGGTTGCTCTTTTTCCGTTATTTGGTGTTATGAATGGCAAAGAGGTTTCGGCACTCTATTTTAATCATGTGATTTTTCTTTTCATTGGCGGATTTATTGTTGCCCTTGCTATGGAAAAGTGGAACCTTCATAAGCGAATTGCTCTTGTAACATTAATGGTATTTGGGACTAATCCTGTCAGGATTTTGCTGGGTTTTATGATAGCTACTGCATTTCTTTCCATGTGGATCTCTAATACAGCCACAGCAATGATGATGGTTCCTATCGCTCTATCTTTAATTATTAATCTTGAGAATACTCTGGGAAAGGAAAAAGTAAGGAAGTATTCAATTGGACTTTTACTCGGTATTGCTTACAGTGCAAGTATCGGTGGAGTAGCCACACTTGTTGGAACACCACCAAATTTATCTTTTGCCAGAATTCTGAGCATTTCATTTCCTGATGTACCCGAAATCTCTTTTGCAAACTGGTTCTTTTTTGCATTGCCCATTTCAGTATTTTTTCTATTTCTGGCTTGGTCTGTTTTATCATTGCTGTTATGCAGAGTAGATTTTTCAATAGAAAAAAGTGCCTTTAAAAAACAATTCAAACAATTGGGGAAGATGGGATATGAAGAGAAAGTTGTTCTTATTGTTTTCCTGAGCCTTGCCCTGTTGTGGTTAACCAGAACAGACATTCAGTTTAACCACTTTACAATTCCCGGTTGGTCAAACCTCTTCCCTGAGGCAGATTTTATTAATGATGGCACTGTAGCAGTTGCACTTGCATCGATCCTCTATATTATCCCCGGCAAAAAAGAGTCAACTGTTATGAACTGGGAATCCACATCAAAACTCCCCTGGAATATTGTATTGCTCTTTGGAGGGGGATTTGCCCTTGCCAGTGGATTTATTGAATCCGGACTCTCAGATTGGTTTGGAAACCAGCTTAAAGGTCTTGGTTCATTCTCACCAGGCATTCTGATAGCTACCATCTGCACCATGATAACCTTCCTGACTGAGCTTACATCTAATACAGCAACTGCCGAAATGACCCTTCCGATATTGGCAGCTCTGTCAGTTGCAATATCAAAGAATCCATTGTTACTGATGGTTCCGGCAACGCTTGCCAGCTCATTTGCCTTCATGATGCCTGTAGCCACTCCTCCGAATGCAATTGTCTTTGGCTCCAAGCGTTTGAAGATCATTGATATGGTAAAGGTTGGATTTATTATCAATCTTATTGGTATTCTGGTTCTTACTATCGGTATTCTTCTGCTTGGCCCAATTTTAGATATCGATTTACACAAGATGCCGGAATGGGCCAGATGAGAATTAAAATGGAAGAATGCAATTAAAACTTACACAGTGATTTTTCCCCTAATTTTGTCACATCTGTAACAAATTTTTAAAAATTAATGATGTATTTAAACGTTATTTAAAAAATGACGTATATATACGTAATAATTGTTTTCTTTTACAAATACAGATTTTCAAAAGAAACCCTAAAATAACATTGTATGGACCAGTATATACTTGATCTGCTAATCACCCAGGACAGGGTAATTATCCCGGAATTTGGTGCATTTATGAAGATGAAAGACAAAGAAGGCCATATCGTTTTTAACGAATTTCTGAGTTTTAATGACGGTGTGCTCCTGAAACATATTGCTGATAAAGAGAAGATTGAAGCCGATGAGGCATTAAAAAAAGTAGAGGAATACGTGAATAAAATTCAGCAGGAACTCGATAAAAATGGTAAATATAAGCTCAAAGAGCTCGGGGAGTTAATAAAAGACGACAAAGGTAAAATCCAGTTGGTGCAGGGTGAAGGAACCAAAATAAAAGCCGGACCGGAACCAGCAGAGAAAAAAGAAGAGCCTGCCCCGAAACCTGAAAAACCGGTTAGCAAAAGAGCCATACCACCGAAAAAAGCAGTAGAGGAGAAGAAAAAGGAAGATGAACCAAAACCCATCGAAGAACCAGTACAGAAGGAGGAAGAGGAGAAACCCGAAGAAACAGTGAAAGAAAAAGAAGTTATAGAAATAGACGATACCAAAGAACCCGGGCAAAAATTCGAACCAGAGATAAAAAAGGCTGAATCGGAGGTGCCAGGCTCAATAAAAATTGATAAGGAAAAAATAAAAGTCGAAAAATCCTACGAAAAGAAAAAACCGGGTTATCTCCTGTGGTTACTCCTGGTACTGATTGTACTATTTATCGTATGGTTTGTATTCCTGAGAAAAGGAAAATCTGACACGGAACAGCTATTTCCTCAAGAAATTATCCCCGTGGAGGAAGTAGTGGAAGAACCAATTGAAGAAGAATCTTCTCCCGTTATTGAGGAAGCAGAACCTGTACCTGATCCAGAAGTCATTCAGGTACTGCCTGCCGATCGTGTGAAGGCTTATTACGTGGTAGCCGGATGCTTTGAGTTAGAAGATAATGCCGATGATTATATGGAGGAGTTAAGAAATAAAGGCTATGAAGCCAGAAAGTTTGGCACCATTGGCCGGCTGCATATGGTTTCTGTTGGTTCCTTCCCCTCAAGACAGGAAGCCCTGAAATTGTTACGTGATGTCCGGTTTGAAGTAGAACCGGATGCCTGGATTATCCATTATTAAAATAAAGGTCTTGGTTCATTCTCACACGGTATTCTGATAGCTACCATCTGCACCATCATAACCTTCCTGATAAATTAAAAAACAAATTTCTATTCCAGCAGAAAAAAAAGATAAGGACATTCCTTTGTGTAAAGCATCCTGCCAAAATGGTTACTTTTACAGGATTTTTTATTTTCCACACGATGCGGGCACACTTATTAATTGGTTTTATAATTGTATTGTTGGGTTATTTACCGGTTAAAGCACAGGTTGATACTATCGAGCTTAAAGAATTGACAATCATTGCACAAAAATCTCCCGGGTTATATTCCGGACTAAACCGTATAGTAAATGTGATCTCAAAGAAACAGATCAATTATTTCCCTGTACAGTCCATTTCTGAACTACTCGAGAATACCATGAATGTGGATGTCAGGCAGCGTGGGGCTCCGGGAATACAATCAGATATAAACATTATGGGAGGAAGCTTTGATCAGTCTCTCATTCTTATAAATGGCATTAGGGTGAATGACCCTCAAACCGGGCATCATAATTTCAATATCCCCATTGACATAGAGTCGATTGACCGGATTGAGATACTTGCAGGGCCGGGCTCAAGAGTTCTTGGCGCTAATGCTTTCACCGGGGCAGTTAACCTGGTAGCAGGAACCACCGGGGAAAATCATCTGAAAGTATCATTATCAGGTGGTCAGTATGGTTTTTTCAGAACTCTTATATCGGGATCGCTAAGTACAAAATACTTGAGAAATTATATTTCAGTTTCAAGAAGTTCATCAACCGGATACACTGATAACACTGATTATCTTTTATCAAATTTTTTTTATTATGGGTCTGTTAAAATTAATAAGAACAGGTTCGGATTTCAGGCCGGATACCAGGATAAGTCTTTTGGAGCCAATAGTTTTTACACACCAAAATACCCCAATCAATTTGAGCATACAAAATCCTCCCTGATGAGCCTTGTAATGGATTCTGAAGGAAGGATCAGGATGAAAACTTCAGTATACTGGAGAAGGCATCAGGACAGATTTGAGCTTTTTCGTTCAGATCCTGAGCCCTGGTATAAGGGCCATAACTATCATTTAACCCATGTATACGGAGGGAATGTGAATGTATCAATCACTTCCCGACTGGGTAAGACATCACTTGGCCTGGAATTCCATAATGAAGAAATCAGGAGTAATGTATTGGGGCTTCCCATGAATGACACACTACCTGTACCAGGTGAGCCAGAGGGTTATTTCACCCGGAATGATGGCAGGCTGAATACTTCGGTTTTTGCTGAACAAACAGCCAGTTTCGGCCGATTTTCAATAAGTGCCGGACTTATGGCAAACTGGAATTCAAAATACGACTGGAAAAGCTATGGAGGTCTTGATCTTTCATACCTTATTGGAAGTTCAGGAAAATTTTATTTTTCTGTGAATCAATCGTTCAGGTTGCCTACATTTACTGACCTGTACTATGAAGGTCCAACAAACATTGGAAATCAGGATTTATTACCGGAAGAAGCATTATCCTTTGAAACAGGTTACAAATTTTTAAGGGGGAGGTTTGAAGGTAATGGTAGAATGTTTATTAGAAATGGAAAAAATATTATTGACTGGGCAAGAATTGCAGATTCACTTAAGTGGGAAAGCCTTAACATAACAGAACTGCAAACTTATGGTATGGAAGTCTCTGGAAAGATTTCAGGTAGTGCCGGTAACCAAAGGGGTTTTCATCTCAATTTTGTGCAATTGAGCTATTCTTATTTGAATACGAGCAAGCAAAGTGGAGATTATATCTCACGTTATGTTTTGGATTATCTTAGACACAAAATTGATCTTATTCTGAACCACTCATTGCCTGCATCGTTTAATGTTTCATGGAAAATGTCATACCAGGAGAGGGCCGGAACTTATGTTGATTTTAATTCAGGAACAGAGGTCACTTATAGTCCTGTTTTATTGGCTGATTTGAGAATAAACTGGCATTATAAAAGATTAACAGCTTTTTGTGAAGCCCTGAACATTTTCAACATTGAATATTTTGATCACGGAAATGTTCCAATGCCTGGCAGATGGATTAAAACTGGCATATCTTTTATTTGGCAACAGAAGAAAAAACAGGTAAAGAAGTGACTAAATGAAGAATAATCAAAAAGTGGAAAAGTCGAAGAGGTCAATTTATTTATTTAACTTTGATATTCCGGTTGAATCTTTTAATAATCATTACATATGACTAAGAACTTAAGGATTTTATTCGCAATAATCTTATACTCTGTATTTTCTATATCATACAGTTTTCCGCAGAATAAAAGGGTGAGGGATTATGGAATTTCTATTGGCGTAATGTCAGTTGGAGTATTTAATGCCATTACCGATGTTCCCGGGGTGATGGTGGGCCATACTACTTTGAATGCTGGTGACAGCATCCATACAGGTGTGACGGCAATTTTACCATATGATGGAAATATATTTCAGAACAAGATCCCAGCTGCAATATATATTGGGAATGGCTTTGGAAAACTTACAGGTATAAGCCAGGTTAAAGAATTAGGGAACATTGAGACTCCTGTTATTCTAACTAATACCCTGAGTGTTCCGGTGGCCGCAGATGCCCTGATAGACTATACATTATCCATTAAGGAAAATAATGGTGTACGATCTGTAAATCCTGTTGTGGGAGAAACAAATGATGGAACCCTGAATGATATTGCCGGCAGATATGTGACTAAACAGCATGTTCTTGAAGCAATACATAATGCCAGGGGAGGTATCGTGGAAGAGGGAAATGTGGGTGCAGGAACAGGAACCCTTTGTTTTGGCTTTAAAGGTGGGATTGGTACTTCATCACGTGTATTACCGGAAAAGATGGGTGGATATACAGTAGGGGTACTTGTCCAAACAAATTTTGGCGGGATTTTGCAAATTGACGGAGTTCCTGTAGGAGAGGAGCTTAATCACTACTATATGAATCATTACTTTAATGATAAGGCTGATGGGTCCTGTATGATTGTCGTAGCTACAGATGCTCCTATCGGGCCAGGAAATCTTGAAAGACTGGCCAAAAGGGCTATGCTCGGATTGGCAAAAACCGGGGGTATTTCTTCAAATGGAAGCGGAGATTATATAATCGCCTTTTCAACATACCCCGATAATCTCATATCTCACTATTCTCATTCGCCGGTAATGGTTCAAAGCACTTTAAGGAATGACCGGATGTCTCCTCTTTTTATGGCTGTAATAGAAGCTACTGAGGAAGCCATCCTGAACTCAATGTTTGCTGCCAGAACAGTTAAAGGACACAGTGGAGAGGTTAAAGCCCTGCCAGTACCCGATGTTTTAATCATAATGGAAAAATATGGCCATAAGATTGATGGAAAATAAAAAGACAATTGGCATACTTGGAGGTATGGGCCCTGAAGCCACTTCCGATCTGTTCCGGAATATTGTTTTGTTTACAGATGCTAAAGAAGATCCTGATCATATCCAAATATTTATTAATAATAATCCCCAAATTCCGGATCGCACAGCATATATTCTTAAAAAAGGTCCTTCTCCTGTGCCTGCCCTTATTGAATCAGCAAGGCAATTGGAGTCCTGGGGAGCAGATTTTATTATTATTCCCTGTAATACAGCTCATTATTTTTACGATGAAATTATTAGTGTAGTTTCTATCCCTGTTCTGAATATGATCGATGAAGCTGCAAGATGGGCAAAGGTTAACTTACCTGCAATTAACAGGTTTGGCTTGCTTTCCACGCTTGGCACTTATCATACCGGATTATATGAAAAATATTTTGAAAAACAGGGGTTGAAGATAATCGTACCGGAAAAGGACTTCCAGTATATGACTATGGAGGCTGTATATGGAGAAAAGGGATTAAAAGCTGGCTATAGAAAAATTCCATTTACCCTGTTGGAAAAAGTAGTTAACCATCTGTTAATAAAAGGTGTGGATGCAATAATAGGAGGATGTACTGAAATTTCCCTAATAGTTGCTGAATTGAAATTAAAGATACCTGTACTAAATCCGGTAATAGTTTTAGCAAAAAGAAGTATTGAATTTGCCGGAGGGAAAGCTAAATAGTGAGTGGTGAATAGTGAAGGAGGCTGAGGTTAAGGTTAAGGGCTAAGGTGCAGAGTAAGACGAAGCTCCGGTTCGTCATTATATTTTCAGAATTCAAAATTCGAATTGGGATTGACCAATATTCTGGAAAATGATGTAATATCATACACCAACATAATATAACAATGATTACCAATAAGAGATTTTATTTACACCTGCTAATTACTATTACTCTGTTATCAGTAAGCATTCTTAGTGGTTGTAAAGGCATGAAAGGAGATTATTCAAAGGGAAAAAGTAAGGATATAAGTACCGTTTCAGGTGATTCAGCTTTTAACACTAAGGAATACCTTGGGAAGTTGCTTTTTTTCGAGGAGAGCCTCTCAACACCACCAGGCCAGGCCTGCTCAGCCTGCCATGCACCAGAATTCGCCTTTGCTGATCCGGAATTTGATTTACCTGTTTCCAGAGGAGCACGCCCCGGACTTTATGGCAATCGAAATGATATGACAATTGCTTATGCTGCTTTTATACCGCCTTTGGATTACAACAAAGAGGAGGGTATTTGGGTTGGTGGGCTATTCTGGGATGGCCGGGCTAACTCATTAGCTGAGCAAGCCCAGGGTCCACCGTTAAATCCCCTGGAAATGGCCAATCCGGATACTCTTACAATTGCTGAGAAACTACGAGCCCTTAATTATTCCGGTCTTTTCACTAAAGCCTATGGCCCCGATGCCCTGAGCAATCCTGGTACGGCCTTCAATAATATGGCAGATGCCATTGAGGCCTATGAGAAGACTTCCGAGGTGAGTCCATTCAGCTCGAGGTACGATCACTGGCTACGTGGTGAAGCTGAACTAAGTAAACAGGAATTACGTGGTCTGAAGCTTTTCGAGGCTGAAGATAAGGGTAATTGTGCGGCTTGTCACCCAAGCAGACCTGCAGAGGACGGTTCACCACCACTTTTCACAGATTTCACATATGATAATCTGGGTACACCCCGAAATCCGGAAAATCCCTTTTACTTATTAGGACCGGAGTTAAATCCTGACGGATTTGCATTTGTTGACCTTGGTTTAGGTAATATTGTTAATGATCCGGCGCAGAATGGCAAATTCCGGGTACCCACTCTTCGCAATGTGGCAGTTACTCCTCCCTACATGCACAATGGTGTTTTTAAGACGCTATTCACGGTGCTGGCATTCTACAACACCAGGGATATGGCCGGGTGGCCATCACCTGAAGTTTCAGAGAACGTGAATATGGAGGAACTTGGGGACCTGGAACTGACCAACCAGGAAATTGAAGATATAGTTGCTTTTCTGAAAACCCTAACCGACAAAAAAGATTTGTAATGTAATAGAAATCAATGCTAATCTTATTATCAGGAAGCTTCTTTGTATTAAAAAAGCCTTAAAAT